>JAYSXU010000594.1:0-10934 GCA_043716965.1 Fimbriiglobus sp. | reverse complement strand
TCCATCGAGAACGCTTTCACGGCTGGCTCCTCCCAAAGGTGAAACCAGTATGACTTCAATCAGATGAAAGCGCAATAGGGATATTTAAGATGCTCTAGAAGTGCCTTCGCTTTTTCGGGTGACGTTGCCATGACGAGGGGTGGCGGCTCCGCACTGCAACCCACCACGCCAAGCAATAAGAATCCGACACAACACAAACGCAACATGATCGCGGTCCAATTTACGGGTGAGGAGAGGCCGGGAGCGGTTGTCCCCGGCTGATTGGAATTGAGTGAAATCACTCAACGACGACTTCCCCGCCGTCCCGTGAACCCATCGCCCGCCACGCGGCGATGGCGATGCTGTCGCGCACGACCCGAATGGACCCGTCCATCATGCCCACGTTCACGCCGCCGGTGTGCTTGCTACTCGCCGTCGTGGCAATCCGCCCCGGCGGGAACATGCACGACCGGGTGTTCGGCCCGGAAACGTGGAAGTATTTGGTCGTCGAGTGGTAGCCATAGACCCACGGCGCACCGACGTCCGAAACCCGCTGGAACGACAAGTTTGATTCGTTAATCGCACCGCATTGGGCGACGGCTTCATCGGGCGTGTTCGGGTACGTGTTCGGCCAGAACGTGTCGGTCGGCGTTGAAACGCCGTTGTTGAAGTCCCCTTTCAAGTGTTCGCTGAAGCCGGCGGTGTTGCTGGTGCCGTCGGTGATCGCCGTGAGCGTAACCGTCTTCGTGGGCGGGAACGGGCCGTTCGGGGTTGGCAATTTCGAGTTCGGGTCGGCGGGATCGGTTGCGGGCAAACTGTTCAACAAGGTACTGCCTTGGTTCGTCCGGTAATTGGTACCCGCCCACCCGGCTGGCAACGACGTGACGGGGTCCGACGGGCACAGCAATGTTTTGACCACGACCGCACGGGCTGCCGTGTTGTTCACATGGTTCCACGCCACGGTTTGGTCAATGAGCTTGTAGGCGTTGTCTTGCTCGATGTACGGCATTAACAACGCAATCGCCGAGATCGAATTCGTGGCCGTGCTGTCGGTGGGCAACGTGCCGACGGCGTCGTGGTGATTGTGGCTAGCGAGAGCCAATTGTTTCAGGTTGTTGCTGCACTGCGCTCGGGCTGCCGCCTCGCGGACTTTCTGCACTGCCGGGAGGAGTAGCCCGATCAGAATTGCGATGATGGCGATGACTACAAGCAGTTCAATCAACGTGAATGCGCGACGATGTCTGGACATAATACCCTCAGAAGAATGAAGCGATGAAAACCCCAACAACGGCGTTGTTGGCGTGATGGAACCCGCCGTGGTTCAAACGGCGAAGTCGAACAAATGATGCCAGCCTGTGGGCGTGACCCCACGAACGGACTGGGATAATTCCAACGGAAGATGGTTCACTCGGCGGAGGCGTGTTGCGACCGACCGACGAGGATACACGGACAAAACGGAGCGAATCGAGGGATTAAAATCCGTGAGGTGGTCGAAAGATCGTGCGAGGGGACTTGATGGCGGAATCAACTGGAGTCGGTGCGTAAGAAACTTTCGACGGGGCAAGATCAACGTGACGATCGGGCAGGCAATGCCCCCATTGTTCACGCTCACCCGTTGGGGGGAGTTGCGTGGTCAGGGGCAGGTCAGGCAGCGAAGGTAAGCTTGAACAAGTTGGCCCGTGACACGGGAGCTTGGGGTGAACCGGCATATGCTGTTGGTCAAAGGGCGTGCCGTCTTTGACCACGGTCACATAATCGCCACAACTCGCCGAGGCTCGGCCACTCAACAGCAACGCGACGGCCAGAACAATTGCTGTCCCGACGAACCGCGCGGCAAAATGAGTGATGCGGACTGACATGGCTACGCTTTGGCAACTCGATCTGCCCAACACCCCATGCGAGTCCGTGGGTGGAGTCAAGCACTTCCAACAAGTAATACGTTGCAATTCCGGATTTGGTTCTAACCGTCGAGCGGACCGATTCCAAGATTTCGCGCAACTTTGGCTCAAGTTTGCGTCCAGGAAGTGAACGAACCAGCGGCCGGCTCGCTTCGGAAACCACACAGGATGTCCGACAATGAACGCGATTCTGCTTAGCTTGGCTTTAGTTGCCCCGGCTCACCCGCCCGTGTTTTCGCCCGGCCCAGTTGTGCTGGTGCCCCATCATCAACCGCCGATGACGATCGAGCAATTCGTGCGTTGCTTCCAACCCACGCCGGGTGTTCATCATGTGTGGATTATTCACCCGGTGACGTGCCAACCCGTGCAGGTCTGCTTCACGTTGCCAGCCAATTGTGGTTGTCCAAAAGTGAAACATGGTCGCCGCTATTTCGAGTTCGACTACGGGCGCAAAGAAGTCGAAGTCCACTTCCGTCGTAACGGAAAAGTTGACGTCGATTACTGATGCTATCGTTGCACGCGAAACACAGCCCATTCTAAGTTGGAGTGGGTGTTTTCGTTAAATCCTGCGCATTTTTCGTGCCGGTCGGACTTGCCGAAATGGGGACGGCTGCTAATTTGATGGTTTCCCTGACCTGACGGCAGAAGTGATTTTGAGGTCGGCTCGATGAAAGTCCGGACTAGCGTGAAACGTATTTGCGATAAATGCAAGCTGATTAAGCGGCATGGCGTCGTTCGTGTCATCTGTGAAGATCCACGCCACAAACAACGACAAGGCTAAGAGCGAGATCCCCATGCCACGTATTCAAGGCGTCGATATTCCGTCCAACAAGCCGACCCACATTTCCTTGCGGTATCTCAAGGGAATCGGGCCGACTACATCGTTGGAGTTGTGCGAAAAGGTGGGCGTAGACCCCCAACGTCGCGCGTCCGAACTCAGTGACGATGAAGTAGCGAAGTTGGCAGTCATCATCGACCGGGATTATCTTGTCGAAGGTGCGTTGCGTCGGTTCGACGGCGGCAACATTCAGCGATTGAAAGAAATCAAATCCTATCGCGGCGAACGACACCGGAAGAACCTGCCCGTTCGCGGCCAACGATCGAAGACAAATGCCCGCAGCCGCAAAGGCGTTCGTAAGACCGTCGCCGGTAAGAAGGGCGTTAAGGACAAATAGTGGGTAGTGGTTAGTGAAAAGTGGTCAGTAAGCAGAAGACAGTGCAAAGTAGGTGGTGGTTTGTTTGCTCGGAGATTCACCACCCAATCTCACTTTCACGACTCAGTTGCTGCCTGATTGCCAATTACTACTTCTAACACTCTTAACTATCCACTATCCACTGACCACTGACCACTACTAAAATGGCCAAGAGTAAGAAGAAAAAAGCGCGTCGCAACGTCAGCCGGGGCATCGCCCACGTGCAATCGACGTTCAACAACACGATCGTGACCATTACGGACACGAACGGCGACACGCTGTGTGCGGTTTCCGGTGGTGCCGTTGGCTTCAAGGGAAGTCGCAAAAGCACCCCGTTCGCCGCCCAACGGGCTGCGGAAGAAGCCGCCTCGAAGGCGTCCAAGTTCGGCGTGAAGGAAATTGAAGTTCGTGTGAAAGGCCCCGGTGCTGGCCGAGAATCGGCGATCACCGCTTTGCAAGCGGCTGGGTTGAACGTCAAAGCAATTGAAGATGTCACCCCGCTTCCTCACAACGGTTGTCGCCCGCCCAAAAAGCGGCGCGTTTAATTTGGTTGGTTTGTAGTGGTCAGTGGCCGGTGGTCCTTGGTCAAAGCCGAACGCGGTGTTGACTCTGGCCCACCGGCGTCGTTCTGGGGTTGTGCTTGCCACAACCGTCCCTGTCACGACTCTGGGGTTCGCCAAGGAATCCGGACGACGAACACTGATTTCACTCGGTTTATTTGACCCCTGCTCAATTGGCCGCTGGCCAAAACACCACACCATGGCACGTTTTCTCGACTCAGTTTGCAAGCGGTGCCGCCGCGAGCAGATGAAATTGTTCCTCAAAGGTTCCCGGTGCTTCAGCCCGAAGTGTCCGATCGACCGCGAAGCCCCGCCGCCCGGTATGCACGGCATGCGCCGCAGCAAGCAGTCCGAGTACGGCTTGCGTCTGCGCGAGAAGCAGCGCCTCAAATGGTTCTACGGCGTGATGGAAGCGCAGTTCCGCCGCTACTTTGAACTCGCCACGCGTTCGCCGTCGAACACAGGCGAAACACTGCTGGCCATTCTCGAACGCCGCCTCGATAACGTCATCCACCGCCTCGGCTTCGCGGCGTCCCGGAACGGTGCCCGCCAACTTGTCGTTCACGGCCACATCGAAGTGAACGGTCGCAAGTGCGACATCCCGAGTATGTTGCTGAAGCCCGGCGATAAGGTCAAAGTCAAGACCCGCACCCGCAGCCAAACGCTTGCCAAGACGAGCCTGCAACAAACGCCGCCCCAAGTGCCGGACTTCCTCTCGATTACGAACAACGAGGAACCGGAAGGCCAGATGACCCGGATGCCGACCCGCCAAGATGTGGACCCACGCATCGCGGAAATCCGCGAGCAACTCATCATCGAAATTGCGACGCGATAACGCAGTGGGGAACGGGAATAAAACATCTCACACAGAGACGCAGTGCCGCAGAGAAATGCATTAAAAACATGTTTTTGATTTCTCTGCGGCACTGCGACTCTGCGTGAGACATCTTGGTCCCGTTCCTCCGAATTTTTGTTTTTGAAGCTGGCCTCTGGCTGTCTTGCTGTGCGATCAGGCTCCCGTTGCAATCGCGGTAACGGACTGGTTGCGGAAAGCTGACGGCGACGCCCTTTTTTCGGAGTCGATCATGCGTATTCGCTGGCGTGGGCTGGAATTGCCCAACCGAGTTACCTCGGAACGCCCCTCATTGACGGACGTTTACGGCAAGTTCACCGCCGAACCGTTTGAACGCGGGTTCGGGATGACGGTCGGCAACAGTATCCGCCGAATTCTGCTGTCCAGCCTCGAAGGGAGTGCGGTCACGCGCATCACGATTCAAGGCGTGCAGCACGAAATCAGCACCATTCCCGGCGTCGTCGAAGACGTGACGGACATCGTGTTGAACATCAAGAGCCTTGTCGTCAAGAACATGTCGGACCAGCCGAAGACCATCCGCATTGACAAGCACGGCGCGGGCGAAGTGCGGGCGGCGGACATTCAGCACGACGAGTCCGTTCAAATCGTGGACCCCGATCACCACATCTGCACGATGACCGCCGACGTGCCGTTCGTGATGGAAATGACCGTCGAAAACGGCCGCGGCTACCGCACCGCCGACGAGAACCTGAAAGAGCGCGAAATCGGCACGATCCCCGTCGATTCGAGCTTTTCGCCGGTCGTCCGCGTGAAGTACGACATCGAAGAAACGCGGGTCGGTCAGAAGACGAACTACGACAAACTCGTCATGGAAATCTGGACCAACGGCACAGTCTCCCCGCAAATGGCGCTCGTCGAAGCCGCCAAGATTTTGCGGAAGCACCTCAACCCGTTTATCCAGTACAGCGAACCCGGCCCTGAAGTTTCGCTGGATGACGGCGCGATTGAAATCGGCACCACAGTGAATGTGACCGTCGATACCGAACTCGAACGCAAGCTCAACATGAGCCTCGCCGAGTTGGAGTTGTCGGTGCGGGCGACGAACTGCCTGGAATCCGAAGGCATCACCACGGTCCGTGACCTCGTGATCCGTTCCGACGACGAACTCCTCGAAGTCCGCAACTTCGGCGAAACCACGCTTAAGGAAGTCAAAGGCAAGCTGCAAGAACGCGGCCTCCACCTCGGCATGAAAATGCCGCGACGATAAGTCTTAAAAGTGGATAGTGGTCAGTGGATAGTGGTTAGTAAGAGAATCTGTTTTCGATTTTACTAACCACTATCCACTGACCACTATCCACTACTGTACTTTCCGCTTCGCGCGGGAAACGCTCCCTTCCTTGGCACGGGGGAGCGAGGATTCTTCGCCAACTACGAGGTTTGTCATGCGCCATCGTTGCGTCGGTCGGAAACTCAGCCGGAATGCGAGCCATCGCCTCGCCCTCTTCCGGAACATGAGCCGATCGCTCATTACCCACGAAAGTATCACGACCACAGTTCCGAAAGCGAAAGAACTGCGGCGGTTCATTGAAAAGATCATCACGCTCGCCAAGAAAGCCGCCGTCGTCGATGACGGTACGGTTGCTGGCAAAACCCAATCGCTGCACTACCGCCGTCAGGCGATCATGTGGCTCGGGCCGACCCACGGCACCGGCGTGTACGACAAGAACGACGAGCAAGTTGCGGTCAACGAAACCGTGTTGAAGAAGCTCTTCAACGAACTGGGGCCACGCTTCAAGCTGCGTCCCGGCGGTTACACCCGCATCATGAAACTCAATAAGCGGCGCCTCGGCGACGGCGGCGAAACCGCCATCATCGAGTTCCTCAAGGAAGGCGAAGCCAAGGTCCAAGCCCCCTCGAAGCGCGCCACCGCCCCAGCACCATCGCTGGCACCCAGCGTGCAAAGCTAAGTTTGGGTAGTCCCAAAAAAGCCCCCACAACGATTGTTGTGGGGGCTTTTTTTGTTGATGCAGTTCCCAACATCGGCTGTGCGGATAAACGGATTCCTCCGCGTCCATTCCATCTCTACGTCGGACATTTTTCATTTGATCCCCGGATCTTCTCGACACCCAGCGAATGGGGGATTGACGGGCACGTCGTCGGCGCTTAATATAACCATGTGGCTATACAACTTGTAGGTTATGCAATGAAGCTATCCGATCGTCTCGATGCCACGTTTGCCGCGCTCGCTGATCCAACCCGGCGGGCGATTCTGGCTCGCCTCGCTTTTGGGGAAGCGTCGGTGACGGACTTGGCCAAGCCGTTCAAGATGAGTCAGCCCGCGATTTCCAAGCACCTCAAGGTGTTGGAGCGGGCGGGCCTCATCTCGCACGGTCGGGACAAGCAACGGCGCCCGCGCCGGATCGAAGGTCAGCCGCTGGCCGAGGCCAACAAGTGGCTGGAGGAATACCGCCGCATCTGGGAAGGGAACTTCCAGCGGCTCGATGAACTACTCGACGAATTGAAAACGGAAGCGAAGAAACGAGAGACCAACAAACCGTAGAGGAGATTGCGATGAAGAACACGTTGAACGTCTCGACACCGACCGACCTGGAAGTCGTGATGACACGCGACTTCAACGCATCACGCGACCTGGTTTGGCAAGCGATGACCACGCCGGAATTCATCAAGCGTTGGTTGTTCGGCCCACCCGGTTGGACGATGACCGCGTGCGAGGACGACCTGAAAGTGGGCGGCACCTTCCGCTGGGAGTGGAGCGGCCCTGACGGAACCGGGATGGCGATGCGCGGCGTGTACCGCGAGGTCGTCCCGCCCGAACGGGTATCCCGGACGGAGTCGTTCGAGTTCGGCTGTGCCCCCCAATCGAGTGAACAACTAGCGACGGTCGTCCTGACCGAACAGGCTCACAAGACCTCGCTCAAGCTCACGGTGTTGTACCCCACGAAGGAGGCCCGCGACGGCGCGGTCGCCTCCGGCATGGCAACCGGCGTCGGCGCCAGTTACGACCGCCTGGACGAGATGCTGGCGTAGATGACGTGACCTAGGACAACTCGGATTCAACTAATCAGGAGCCATCATGATTGGGATACGCAAGCCGGGCGAGTTCTGTTGGATTAACATGCTCACGCCGCAGCCGGAGCAGGCCCGAGATTTCTTTGGAAAACTGCTGGGGTGGACCTACTTCGAGATGTCGGGGATCGGCCACGGTGTCCAGGTCGGCGGTCGTAACATCGGCGGGCTGTTCGACCTGAACGGTGCGAACACGCCCAAGGGCATTCCGCCTTGCATCGGTCTCATGGTGAAGGTCGAGAGTGCCGATGCAACCTCCGAGAAAGTGGTCGCGCTAGGTGGCAGGGTGAAGCCCGCGTTCGACATCTCGAACGCCGGCCGTATGGGCGTCTGCTTCGATCCGAACGGCGCCAACTTTGACGTGTGGCAACCGAAGAACATGCACGGCACCGACGTGGATAGCACCCTGCACGGCGCCCCCTGTTGGTTCAAGACGCTGACCACCGACGTAGACCGTGCGATGAGGTTCTACGCCGAGCTATTCGGCTGGACCCCGGTAGCCAAGCCGATGCCGGAGTGGACCTACACCGAGTTCAAACTCGGCACCACCCCGTCGCGGGCATGATCCCGATCTTGCCGGGAATGGGGGAAATGACTCCGCACTGGGCCATCTACTTCACCGTGACCGACCCCGACGAGACGGCGAACCTGGCGGTCGAACTCGGTGGCAAGCTCTGTATGCCAATGCGAGACATCCCAGGCGTCGGCCGGTTCTGCGGCCTCCTGTCTCCACAAGGCGTCTCGTTCTACGTCATCAAATATGCGAGATGAATGATGACGGACTCGCCGTTGTGAAGTTCACCGACGCTGGGGATGTCCAGATGAAGCGTGCGGCGTTGGAGGCGATCGTGCGGGAATGGGTCAAGGGAGTATAAATTGCTCGGGTCCGATTCCGTACTGCGCGATTCTAAACGCTTCGTAATACCTGAGAGTCCGGATGCCACCAAAAACGAAACTCGTTCCTACCTCACCCGTCAAGCCAAACCTTCAGGACCAAGTCCAAGCAGCGGTTGCGTGGTTGGAGGGGCGTAGTACGCAGCGGGATCGGGAGAACTTGGCGCGGTTCGGGATCGTGACGCCTCGGTTGTTGGGGGTGTCGATGGCGAACTTGCGGGTGTTGGCGAAGTCGTTGGGACGGGACCACGAGTTGGCGGCGGGGCTTTGGGCGACGGGGTGGTACGAGGCGCGGCTGTTGGCGGCGTTGGTGGATGAGCCGGCGCGGGTGACGCCGACGCAGATGGATCGGTGGTGTCGGGATTTTGACAACTGGGGCATTTGCGATACGGTTTGCTTCGACCTGTTCGACCGCACGACGCACGCTTTTACCAAAGTGGCGGTGTGGAGTGATCGGCTGGAGGAGTTCGAGAAGCGGGCTGCGTTTGCGTTGCTGGCGAGCCTGGCGTTGCACAATAAATCGGCTGACGACGACTTGTTCATCCCGTGCCTACCGCTCATCGAGGCCGCCGCTGCGGACGACCGGAACTTCGTGAAGAAGGGGGTTAGTTGGGCGTTGCGGGCCGTCGGCGAACGGAATGCCGCACTCAACGCGGCGGCGATGGAAGTGGCGCAGCGTCTGGCCGCCACCCCAAAGGGGACGCCGCGATGGGTCGGCAAGGACGTGTTGCGGGGACTCAGCAGCCCAGCCGTCGTTCGGCGGCTAGCAGCCCGACGTTCCTCTGGCGTGGGGCGCTAAGCGAGCTGCGATGGATTCTTGCCAAACAAGCTAACGCAGGAAGTTCAACCCCGGCGTTTGTTGCCACCTCACCCCATCGCTTTTTACGCCCACGTCACTTTTACGCGGAAGGCTTCGCTGGCGGAGAATTCTAGGGGGATGGTGCTTTCGATCAGGGTGATGTCTTGGGCTTCGTGGCCTTCTCCGGTGATGACGGTGGCGCGGGCGGGGGGGATGGCGAGGCGGAAATCGGTGGTGCCGCCGAAGTTGGCGGTTTCTAGGAATCTCGCGGTGATGGCACGACCTTCGGGGGTAGGGCGTAGGGAGGTCATTAGCACGCTCGGCATGTCCAGGTGGGCGAGCCAACTGCTGGCCATGCCGTTGGGGGGGCCGCGCTCGGTGCGGACGACCGGTGCCGGGGCGACCCAGCCGGTGGCGGTTTGCATCGGGTGGTCGCGGTCCATTGCCAGCAGGAACTCGAAGCGGGTGGCGTGTTCGCCTTCGGGGATTAGGACCACGTCGGCCATGCGGGTGCCGTGCCGCTGAATGAACGGCAGACCGCCGGTGAAGATAAATGTTCGCTCCGCACCGAGGCGGATTTCCAGGTAGTCCGGGGAGACGGGGCGGGTGTAAGTCGTTTTCGCGTTCAGGCCGTTCACGCCCCGGAACAGTGCGGCACGCTCGTCACGCCAGCCGAACCTGGCGCCGTAGTAGGCGTGCCACGGGTAGCCCGTCGGTTGGTGTTGTGGCACAATCTCGAGTTGCACTTCGAGCGCCGGGCGACCCACCCAAGCGCGGATGCGATGGCGGAACGTGGCTAACACGGCGTCGTGTTCGTTGAGAATATCCCCTTCGGCAACCACTTCCCCGAGCGCTGTGCCCGCGCTGGTCACGTTGATGGAGCGCACCCGCGACTTGCTGCCGGGGTTGAAAACCAATTGCATCCCGAGCCGGTTCAGGCGGGTGCGGGTGTCGCGGAACGCTCGCAGGCCACCGTTGTTCGGGTCGAGTTCGGCTTCAAAAAACTCGTTGCGAACGAGCGTCCCTTCAGCAGTCTTGAGGCGTGGTTTCGGTGCGGGCGTGTTGCCGGTCGGTCGTGGTATCCAGGCGAACCCCAGCGCCGGAACTTCGACGACCAGCTTCGCCGCGGTGCCGTCAAACTGCGCCGCTTTCACCGGATCGACGACCGGAATCGCCCCGCCGAAGTTGTCGATTTCCAATGCCACACGACGAGTAAACGCACACGGGTTGAACACCAACATCCCCGGCGTGTTCGGGGCGGCGCTGGACTGAAGCCGGTCCGCAAGCTTCTGGGCGAAGGTCGCTTCCAGAGTCCCGAGCGAATCGAAATCGACGGAGTTATTCGCGCCTTGGGTTTCGATCGCATCTTCAAGACTGTTCAGCTTTATGACCTCGATGTGATCGTCGGGTGTCGGTGGCGTGAGACTGCGGTGGAGGGCGGCCAACGCGAACGCAGAATCGAGCCGCCGGCGTAACCGCAGGTGCTTCGCAAAGCCACTGACGGCGTCCGGTCGGTGGAGCGTGGTCACCCGTTCATCAAGTGCGTCGTTGAAAAAATCGTCGGCGGTGGCGGTGCCGAGATACTCGCCGTAAGGGTGGTCGCTGAGGAATTGCGTGGCTGTGGTGAACTCCCCGACGGCGGACGAAAGTTCCGTCAGCGTGACGAGTTCGTCGTAGCCGACCGCCGCCGGCGTGCCCTTGTGGGCGAAG
>JAYSXU010000593.1:0-3610 GCA_043716965.1 Fimbriiglobus sp. | reverse complement strand
TGAAACTTTCCTCATTGTTGATCTTCTGTTTCCGAACAGACGTAGTGAGTGAGGCTGGATTGATAAACTGTTATTGATTGAATTTTGCGTGAATCTGGCGCCGTTCGATACGACATTGAACCTGAGTCTGCAGCTTGCGGGGACACAACCATGAACGATACGCTCCAAAGAAGTTGGCGGGTTTTGAAGACGTTGGTGCTATCGACTGGCGTTGTGATTGCTGGTGCGTCCGGTGCATGGATTGCCAAGCCGACTCTTTCTGAGACGAAGACCGGCTCACTCAGTCCGTCGCAACTGGAGCCGCCGAAAGCGGAGCGGATTTCTCGTATTGGCGCGGACCGTGTGAAAGTTCCGGAGGCGGTTGCCGACAAAATGGGGCTGAGCACGGAGCCTGTTGTCTCATCAACTCAGCCGATTCACCTGCCTCCGTTTCAGGGTTCTCTTAGTCTCGATAACAACTGCTTGCAACGTGTCCACGCCCGTTTCCCCGGCGAGATTGTTCGCATGAGCACGGTTTCCGAACCGGCGCCGCGTGACTTGCGGGTCGGGGACGTGGTCATGAAAGGGCAACTACTTGCGTTGGTCTGGAGTTCGAGCTTCGGAAACATGAAAAGTGATCTTGTTGGTGCATTGTCAAAGTTGCGCTCAGATGAACAGATTCTGGCCCGCCTGAAGGAACTGAGTGATTTGGGTGGTACGCCGGAAAGTACGTTACGAGCCGCCGAACAAACCGTGCGTGACGATCGGCTTGCAGTGGAACGAACCGAACGAACGTTGCAATCGAATCGCGTCACCGATGAAGAACTGGCTAAACTGCGTGCCGAAGCGGACCAACTCAAAGATGCGAAGGGCAAGAAGTCTGACGCCGCCGATTGGGCGAATGTCGAAGTCCGAGCCAACCAGAGCGGTACAATCCTGGTCAAGAATGTGAACGTCGGCGACATTGTGGACACCTCGCTCGATCTGTTTCAAATCGGTGATCTGTCGCATTTGACGATCTGGGCACACGTCTACGAAGACGATCTGCCGCGGTTGGCTGAAGTCCCCAAACCCATTCGCTGGTCGGTGGCTGTTCCGTCGCGTCCGGGTGTTGTGTTGAACGGAACCCTGGAACAAATTAGTGCCGTGATCGACCCGAATCAGCACACCGCACTTGTTAGCGGGCGAATTGAAAACCCACGCGGTGAGCTAAAAATTGGCCAGTTCGTGACGGCCCAAGTCGATCTTCCGCCACCGCCCGGCGAATTGGCTGTGCCTGCGGATGCCGTTGCGGAAGACGGTCGGGACAGTATTGTTTTCGTGCAGAGTGCCGACGATCGAACGGTTTACCTGAAATGTTCTCTGCAAGTGGTGCGACGCACACGCCAAACTCTTTACGTCAAAGTGGGTAGCGGAATGCGCGCCGGCGACCGGGTTGTAACAGCCGGCTCACTCCTGCTTCGGGAAGCCGTTGATGCGTTGCCGGTTCCTGCCAACTGATTGCTACGGACCTCGAATTCAACCACGTCTGCTCAATGATGGCGTTCGCCTGTGTCGTACCCTGATTCCGATTTGAGCGAGATATGGTCCGCAAACTGATTGATGGAGCGCTCGCCAATTCCCTGATTATCTTGTTGTTCACAACGGCGCTGGTCATTGGTGGTGGCTATGCCTTTACTCATGTTAACATCGAAGCCTATCCCGACCCCGCTCCGGCGATTATCGAAGTTGTCGCCCAATTCCCCGGGGCATCTGCGGAGGAAGTCGAACGGCAAGTCACGATCCCGCTGGAAGTGGGATTGGCCGGGATGCAAGGTCTGGAAACTACCCGTAGCAAGTCGCTGTTCGGGTTGTCCCACATCCGCAATCAATTCGATTACAACCGCGATTATGACCACGCCCGGCAAGACGTTTTGAACCGCATTGCGAGTGTTAACCTGCCTGCTGGCGTGAACCCGCAAATATCGCCCGCCTCCCCGATCGGCGAAATCGTCCGCTTCACGCTGAAGAACCCGACTCACCCCGTCACCGGCGTGCCACTTTACACGTTGGCTGATTTGAAGTCGGTGCAGGACTACATCGTTCAACGGGAACTGTTGCGTGTACCCCGCGTGGCCGGTGTTACCGGAGTCGGGGGCAAAGTGAAGCGCTACGAAGTTCACCCCGACCCGGACCAACTGAAACTCTTCGGGATTACGTTAACGCAACTGCAAACCGCACTAGGGAACGCCAACGCGAACGGCAGCGGCGATAACCTGACGCAAGGGCAACTCACGATCATCGTTCGCTCGCTGGGGTTGATCGGCAACGGCCAAGACCCGCAGCAAAAAACGTTGGCCATGACCGACCCCGTAGCAGCCGCGAAGTATCTGCGGGCCGAGGAAGTCCGACGGTGCGTCGAAATCCGCCAAATTGTGGTCGCCAGTGTCAACAACGTCCCGGTGCGGGTGGACAAGTTGGTCTACGGTGGCCAGATGCTCAACCCGGACGGCACCCCCCAACTCAGTGATCGGGAATTGGTGAAGAAAGGCGTCGTTGTCAGCAACCAAACCCGACAAGGGCGCGTGGCCATCAGCCGACCGATTGCGGGCGAGGACGGCAAGCAGTTGCAGAACCCGGACGGAACCTACGCCTGGGACGACGAAGACGACGTGGTGCAAGGGATCGTGTTGCTCCGCAAAGGGCAGGAATCCACGCCTGCCCTGAAGGACGTGTTCGCCAAGATTGAAGAGCTAAACCAACCGGGCCACATGCCGCCCGGCATCCAACTGGCGACGTACTACAACCGCACCGACCTTATCAACAAGACGACCGAGACTGTCAACGAAAACCTCCTGGTCGGGATGGCGTTGGTCTCCGCGATCTTGCTAATGTTTCTGGGTAACGTGCGGGCAGCGGTGATCGTGGCCATCAACATTCCGCTAGCCTTGCTGTTCGCGTTCGGCGTGCTGTTTCTGCGTGGCAAGTCCGCGAATCTGCTGTCGATCGGGGCCGTCGATTTCGGCATCATCGTAGACTCTTCGGTCATCATTGTCGAAAGCATTTTCCGCACGCTGACCAGTTCAAACCATACCGACGAACCGTTCGCCGAGCGGATCAGCCGCGCCTGTGGACAAGTCACCAAGAGCGTCTTCTTCGCCACCGCCATCATGGTTTGTGCCTTGCTGCCGCTGTTTACGATGACCGGCCCCGAAGGACAAATCTTCGGGCCGATGGCCGACACCTATGCCTTTGCGTTGGCGGGGGCGTTGGTGCTCGCACTATTTCTTTCGCCAGTTTTGTGCCTGTTGACGATGCGGAATCTGAAGCCGAAGCGGGACAACATCCTGGTTCGCAGTCTGGAGTGGCTCTTCTTGCAGCAACTCCATGTGCTGGTCAAATTACGCTGGGTGGCACTGGCGGTGTTCGTTGCCGCGCTGGCCTTCACTGGAGTCACCGCCGCGAACATGGGCCGCGAGTTCATGCCGGAACTGGAGGAAGGCAACCTCATGGTGCGTGGCACGTTCCCGGTTTACGTGTCACTGGACGAAGTCTCGGTGCGCTCGAAACAGGTTCGCAAGGTGCTGCAACACTTCCCGGAATTTGCGGTGATCGTGCCGACCATCGGGCGACCCGACGACGGCACCGACCC
>JAYSXU010000592.1:0-10945 GCA_043716965.1 Fimbriiglobus sp. | reverse complement strand
GAAAAGCACGTTAGCAAGTTCAAGGGGGGCATGGATTGGTTCACGAAACATGCGGACCAAGTCCGGTTGTTGGAGGACACTAAGGGGTACGGCAAAGCAGACAAGTCCACGGTTTTTGCAGGCGGTTTCAACGGCCCACTTGATGGCTTGGCGGCGGGCGTTTTGGCGGCCAACGGCAAGGTCTACTTCACGTGCATTCCCAACTTGTGGGAACTGAAGGACACAACGGGGAAGGGCGTTGCGGACCAACGCAAGGTGATCCACACCGGGTTCGGCGTCAACTGTGGCTTCCTCGGGCATGACCTGCACGGCCTGACATTTGGGCCGGACGGCAAGCTTTACTTCAGCGTCGGTGATCGCGGCTTCCATGTGACGACCCAAGAAAAAACCGCGCTGAGTGGGCCACGCATGGGGGCAGTGTTCCGGTGTCACCCCGACGGCAGTGAACTGGAAGTGGTGCATCGCGGCCTACGGAACCCGCAAGAACTGGCGTTCGACGAATACGGCAACCTGTTCGCGGACGACAACAACTGCGACAAGGGCGACGACGCACGATTGGTATACGTCGTGGAGGACGGCGACAGCGGTTGGAACATGGCGTATCAAAGTATGCCAGCACCCTACATGGCCGGGCCGTGGTTTGCAGAGCGAATGTGGCACTTGCAGAATCCCGGTCAACCCGCTTGGATCGTACCCTCCGTGGGCAAACTTGGCACCGGCCCCAGTGGATTCACGTTCACCAGTGGTACGAGCTTACCGCCACGGTACAAGAACTCGTTCTTGATGTGCAACTACACCGGCAACGGCGGGCTGGAATCGTTCCGGGTCAAGCCGCAAGGGGCAGGCTTCGAGATTGCCGACTACCACGACTTCCTGAAACCGATCCGCGCCACCGATTGCGAATTCGGCTACGATGGCAAACTGTACGTGTCCGACTTCGTCGATCTCAATTGGGACGGCGGTTCGGCAGGCGGGCGGATTTACACGGTGTTCGATCCGGTGAAGCTGAACGACCCCGTCATATTGGAAACCAAGAAACTGTTTACCGACGGCTTCGAGAAACTGGAACTTCCACGCCTGTTGGAACTGCTCGGGCACCCCGATAGTCGCGTTCGATTGCGGGCACAATTCACATTGGCAGAACGCGGTGGCAGTGAGGTCATCAAGAGTCTGCTTCATTCGGCGGCGTCGGGTGAGAGTCCGTTTTCCAAAATCCACGCGATCTGGTGCCTCGGCCAAATCAGTCGGAAGGATCCGGACGTGCTGACACGCCTCGTGCCACTCACTAAAAGTGACAGCCCGGAAATCGTCTGCCAAGTAGCCAAAGTGCTGGGCGACTCCAAGCAATCCAACTTCACAACCGAACTCCTTCCGCTGTTGAATCACAAAGAACCACGAGTCCAATTCTTCGCGTCGCAAGCACTCGGCAAACTGAAGCATCAACCGGCGGTTGCGAAGTTGTTCGACGTGTTGAAATCGAACGCGGACAAGGATGTGTACCTGCGACATGCCTGTGTCACTGCACTATCACGCATCGGCAACGTGAACGTGGTGAACTCTTATGCCAGCGATGAAAGTGCCGCAGTGCGGTTGGCTGTCGTGCTGGTGCAACGCAAACTCGGGGATCAACGGGTCGGGCAATTCCTCACCGACAAAGACCCCTACGTGCGAACCGAAGCGGCGCGAGCCGTTAACGATCTGCGGATGGAAAACCTCTACCCAACCCTCGCTGACCAACTGCCCAAGATCGGCGAGACACTGTTGCCGGATTCGGATGCGCTCGCCCGTCGTGCCATTCACGCGGCGTTCCGACTGGGTACAGCACAGCATGCGAAATCGGTACTCGATGTTGCGGTCAACGCCAACTTCTCCTTACCCGTTCGGGCCGAAGCCATCAGCGCCCTGAAAGATTGGAGCGACCCGCCGCAACGCGACCGTGTGACCGGCCATTGGCACACGTTGGCGAAACGTGACCCCGCCATCGTGAAAGCCGTCGTGGAAGCCAACTTCCCAGAATTACTGGCGAAAACATCCGGCAAGTTGCAAAGCGATGTCCTGGTAATGATGTTGAAAGTCGGCGCCAAAGTGAACGAAACCACTCTCTCGACGTGGGCACGGGACGAGCAAAAAGACCCGAACACTCGCATCGCCGCTCTGCGGTATCTCGTCGGGCAAAGGTCGATCGCTGCGGACGGATTGTTGAAGGCGGCGCTGATTGATTCGTCCCACTTGGTCCGCGCGGAAGCCCGCCAGTTGACTGCCGAAATCAACCCGGCACGCGGCCTGGAACAAATCGCCATGACGCTGAAAGAAGATAGCGCCGCAACGATCCACGAACGTCAACGGGCCATCGGCACACTATCGGAACTGAAGTTAAAGGACGCCAGCAAGTTGCTGGATAAGCTCGCAGCCGAATTGGTAGGTGGCGAAGTGCCGATCGAATCGCAAGTCGATGTGTGGGACGCCATGAAGGCCGCTCCCTCGCCGCAACGCGACAAGTTGCTTGCGAAATTTGAGAGCAGTATCCCGCGCGATCCGGTCGGGAAGTTTCAAGTCAGTTTGAGGGGCGGCAACGCGGAACGGGGCCGTGATCTTTTCTACAACCACACCGCCGCGCAATGTGTGCGGTGCCACAAGGTCAACGGCAACGGCGGTGTTGCTGGCCCCGATCTGACGAAGCTGGTCGAACGCAACCCGGACAAGACCCGCGACTATATTCTCGAATCACTGGTGTTGCCGAACGCCAAAATCGCGGCGGGTTATGCCACCGTTTCGCTTACACTGATTGATGGCCGCATCGTGGCAGGCACACTCTTGAATGAAGACAAAAAGTCCCTGACGATACTGTCCCCTGACGGCAAGAAAGAGACGGTGTTGGTCGATGACATTGACGCCCGCACCGTGCCAACTTCGGCGATGCCCGCTGTTGATAAGACCCTCACCCACCACGAAATGCGTGACCTGATTCAGTACCTCGCAACCTTGAAGTGAGTCACTTGCTGGCCATGACGACATCCAACGGCGACCCGGTTCGCACACCGGTGACGTTGGTGAAGCCGACTTGCGTGAGCAACGTTTCATACTCGGCCAGCGTGCGTTCTTTGCCCTCGGTGCAGATCAGCATGTTGAGGGATTGCAACACTGCCCACTCTGGGCCGGCTTTGTCATGCTGGAGCAACTTTTCTGCAACGAGGATATTGCCACCCACTGGCAACGCATCGTAGATGCGTTGCAGCAGTTTCAGAATCTTCGGTTCGCTCCAGTCGTGCAGAATACGCCCCAACGTGTACAGGTCGCCTTTCGGCAATTCATCCGCGAAGAAATCGCCGCCCACAATATCAATCCGCCCGGTTACTTCGGTGGCACTGACCACTTCTTGGGCCAACGGCACGGCGTCTGGCAAGTCGAACACAACCCCCCGTAGATTCGGCCAGCGCCGACATGCGGCCACCACGAGATGCCCGGTTGCACTCCCGAGATCGACGAGCGTATTGAACCGGGACAGGTCAACCGCATTCACGACGACAGGCGAGCTAATCAGCCCGAAGCCGTGCATCCCGTACAAGAACTCCCGCTTCGATTCCTCGGTCTTGAAGAAGTGTGAAAAGATTGGCCCGTCCCAACCGTAGGTCTGCTTCCACCGATGCGTGCCTTCCCGCACCGCATCATCCAGGTGATCCCACAGGTGCCACAACACGGTGTCCGAATAGTTGGCATACCCCAGCATTCGACTCGGGCTATCCTTCGTGAGGTACACGTTCGCCGTCGGCGTGTTGCTGAACTTGCCGTGCGACCGGATCAACAACCCCAGCATTACACAGCCACCCAGCAGCCGTTCGAGCGCATCCGCGTCGGCGTTCAGTTCTTTGGCTAACTCGTCGCCAGTTTTCCACTGGTTCGCCAGATTTTCAAACACCCCAAGCGATGACGCGGCGAACAGGATCTTCGACTTGCGAAACGCATTCAACAAATCCAAAACCGGCATCGGGTCCGCCGGGGTGAGGTCGTGGGCCATCGGTACAAACTCGCGTGGTGACAGATGACAAGTAACTCCGTTCGATATGCGCGGGGCGACTGCGATTGGCAAGCCTGGGAAACTTTGCCGAGTTTAACTTCAAGACGGGTTGTGCGGGGTGTCGATAAGAATTGAGTTACTGTGTGGGCGATTTGGCTCACGACTTGCGTTCCGGACAGGGGGCGATGCGATGCTCGGTTCAGTCGGACGCTGGGGAACGCTTGTTGTGGTCGGGTTATTCGCTGGTCCCGTTGTGGCACAAGTTCCGGTGCCGCGCATCCCGGCGTTAACGACGCCAACGTCAACCGGCCCCGGTTCGCAGGGTTGGCCGGTACCACTCGGCCAGACAGCCCCACAAGTTGTTCAACCAAGCCCAACTCCGTTGTTGGAAACGCCGCCGAGCGCGTTCAGTGGCCAACCGTCGCCTGGGGTTGTTCTCGATCAAGAAGGACTCCCGCCGCTTCCGGGTAGCCTTGAGGACGACTTCAACAAAGAAGTCGCGGGGAGGCGGTCGTTCCAATACTGCAACTGGGAAAACACTCGCGTCTTCCTGTTCCCTTCCACGTTGCTTTGGGAACCACCGCTTGCCAGCAAACGGGAAGCCCGCCTGCAAGTGATGCCGACGAACTTCCAGAACTACGTCAATAAGTGGACGCTCGAAACCTCGATCGGAACGACTGTCGGCATCCTGCGGGTCGAACCCGCCGGGCGCGATCTGGCCTACCAGTTGGATATTTTCGGCGTGGTCCACACCCGGCTATCCCCGGACGACTTGATGGCGAGCGATTACCGCTTCGGCGTTCCGCTGACCGCGCGATGGGGGAATTGGCAAGGCAAGATAGCCTACGAACACACCAGCGCGCACCTTGGCGACGAGTTCCTACGAAACACGGGTCGGCTACCGATTAACTTTGCGAAAGATGAAGCGGTCCTCGGCGTCAGCCGCACGTTCCCGGAGTTCGCGTTGCGGGTGTACGGGCAGGTCTCGTATGCGTTCATGCAAGACTTGGCAGGCGATCCGGATCGCAAGCGGTACGACGCCGGGTTTCAATGGGTCTGCCAAGTGCCGACCGGGTTGAGCGGGACGCCGTTTGTGGCCGCCCATATCGAAGCGCGTGGAGACCAAGATTTCGACCCGAACTTTGTCGCACAAGTCGGATGGCTGTGGCGAAACCCGTACCAACGGCTCGCCAACTTCCGGGTTTACGCGGAGTATTACAAGGGCCGTTCACCCTACGGACAGTTCTTCAAAGAGCGTGAGGACTTCTACGGCCTCGGCTTCGCGTGCGATTACTAAACCGAACCATTTTCAACGACACCCGCCGACCACGCCTAAGAATGGGTGTGGTCGCTTTCGTTTACTTTTGTCGGTTATGACTATGTCGAATCAGACGTTCACCCTACGCTCCGCGATGCCAGTTTCGGCGACAGAGCTTTACGAATGGCACAGCCGACCCGCCGCCTTTTCCCGACTGGCGCCGCCGTGGGAAGCCGTCAAAATCATCGAGAAAAAAGGTGCGTTTGGAGATGGCCATACAGTCACGCTGTGGGCTTCGCTACTCGGACCGATCGGCAAGCGGTGGGTGGCGGAACTGTACGACGTGATTCCGGGGCAGCAATTCCGCGACCGCGAACTGACCGGGCCGTTCGCATTTTGGAACCACACGCACACCATGATTCCGGACGGACCGACGCGCTCGTACCTCGATGACGCAGTGGAGTATCGTGTTCCGTTCGGCGCACTGGGAACGCTGTTTGGCGGTGGCTTGGTCAGGTCGAAACTCAATGCGATGTTCGCTTACCGTCATGCCCTGACCTCCAGTGATTTACGTCGTCACAACCAGTTTGCCGACCGACCGCGATTGAAGATCGTCATCACTGGTTCGCGGGGGTTGATCGGCAACGAACTCGCGGACTTTCTGTCGTCCGGAGGGCATGAAGTGATTCGGTTTGTGCGCGGGGTAGTCAAGCCAAGTGCGTTCGACGACGGGACTAAATCCGTCACGTGGAATCCTGAAGAGTTGGTGGACCCCGCCCTACTGGAGGGCGTCGATGCAATCATTCACTTGGCGGGGGACGGCATCGCCGATGGCCGTTGGAGTGCGGCTAAGAAAAAACGCATCCTACGCAGTCGCACGGTCCCCACCCGGAAACTTGCGGAGTCAATTGCGACGATGACCCGGAAGCCGAAGGTGTTTCTCTCCGCCTCTGCGATCGGCATTTATGGCGATCGCGGCGATCAAGAACTGGACGAAACGTCCCCGGACGGCACGGGCTTCCTCGCGGACGTATGTCAGCAATGGGAGGTGGCCACCGAACCGGCCAAAGATAGCGGGGTCCGCGTCGTCAACCTGCGAACCGGCGTCGTGCAAACCCCGCGCGGCGGGGCACTCGGCAAACAACTACCCGCCTACAACGCTGGCGCCGGTGCCGTCCTCGGAAGTGGCAAACAGTGGGTGAGTTGGATTACGATCAATGATCTAATTGGGGCGTTCCATCACTGCATGATGACGGACACCCTTCACGGCCCGGTGAACATCGTGGCACCGAACCCTGTAACCAATCGGGACTACGGCCGGTCACTCGCCACGGTGTTGGGCCGCCCGTATTTGTTCACGATCCCCGCCCCGGTACTACGAACGCTGTTCGGAGAAATGGCGGACGCGGCGCTACTGGGAAGTGCGAAAATCCAACCCCGCAAGCTTCTCGAATCGGGCTTCCACTTCGATCACGCGACACTGGAATCGGGATTGCGATTTGTACTGGGACGATGATCGGCAACCACGGATTTTCACCACGAATCGAACGAATCAGACGAATAAAACCAAAGAAATCAGGATCACCAAGAACAGTGTGTCTGCTCAATTGGTGGATTGCAAATCGTTTTTATTCGTCTGATTCGTTCGATTCGTGGTGAAAGAAATGATCCGCTACGGCAATTCCACTTCGGCAGGTTGGAGTACGAACGGGTCTTGGCCTTCGGGCAGTGGTGGCAACTTGATTTCCTTGACCTTCCATCCTGGGTGTTGCAGCGAACCCGTAAACGGCGGTTGGCCGGTCACGTTGCCAATGACACGGATCGCGGAGGGGTCGAACCCGGTTTGGACAGTAACAGTATCGCCGTCGGCACCGGCAAGAATTTCGACCAGGGTGAGGTGATCTTTCAAAACCTTGCTGGCCTTCTGGTGAATCTCTTTCACCGCCTGGCCAATTTTGGTATCTTCCGCACGTGAAATGTCTTCCATCAAGAAATCGACAAGCCGGGACTCAGTCTGCAACAGTGCTAGTAACCGAAGGGCTTCCCCGGTTGGCTTGGGTGGTGCCGTTGGCTTGGCGGGGATCATTGTTGTGCGTGACGGAGGCAGTGCGGCGATGACGGGCATGGGTGTGCCGGTCAGTTCGTGCAGCTTCGCGGAGAATATTGCGTCGATACGGGAACGTCCGGCGATGGTTAGCCCCCAGAACGCATTCTGCACACTTCCTGCGCGAGCCATCGCAATCACCGCCACGACGAAACTCGTTGCGAAAATTCCGATGACGATCCCGACAGTTAAGTTGATTCCCGTTTCGCTCATCTGGGGTGTCCTTCGCTCACTGTTGGGGATCATTGCCAACAACGTTATACGGATCAACCCGCAATCAGTCTTCGTGGTGGGCGTACTTCTTCGGGTTGAAGCTCTTCCAAGTGGCCTTGCGGACGCGGCCTTCAAGTTCCGCTTCGATGGTCAGGGTGAAAACGTCGTCCCCCTTCATCCACGGCGTTTTCGCAACGTAGTGGGAACAGGCGCCTGCCTTCTCGTCCTTGGGCCGTTCGTTGGCCGGCGCCGGTTCAAAGATCACTTCTTGCTCAGTGTCATCGGCACGTTTCGCCTTTCCAACGAGTTTGAGCAATGGCAGCGCCACAGGTGTGGGATCTTGGCCAATCGTCTCAACGAACACGTCCAGTTCGTTGCCGTCCTTGCTCGACAAATGGGCGGTCAAGCACGCATGGTACTTGCCGAGATGGGCGATCAGCATCTTGTCCCGATCATGGTCGTGGTCGTCGTCCGTCGTTGTTGATGTTGCCGGTGTCGTAGGTGCTGTTGGAGCGGAACACCCAGTGATAGTACCGAGTGACAGACCTAGAAACGCCATTAATTGGATTGAGGAGCGTCGCATCGGGTCACACTTTCTAATTGAGGAAGCGAATTCTACAGGCTAACTTTTGGGGAAAAACGGCGGGGCCGTCCAGGGGATCGGTTTGGGCGTGATGCGTTGCGTGCCGTCAAATAAGCTGATGCCCGCAATGGTGAGCACCGCAAATCCAATCGCAAACACAATGCCGACGAACGAGAGAACCAAGCCCCAGACCGCCATCCGGTGCGACGGCGTCCGGAGTGCAGAGAACGCGAAAACGAACCCCATAATACTGGTGATGCCGCCAACTGGCCAAAGACAAAATATCAGCGTGCTGATGATCCCCAACACCAACGACGCGATCGCGGCACTTTCACCCGGTTTGGGGGCGTATCGTCTGGGTCTGTAATCCCAATCATCATCGTCGTCATCCCAGTAGCGATTCGCACTGCGGCGACGGGGTCGGTCGTCTTCCTTATCGTCATCATCATAACGATTGGGTCGTATCGACACTGGCTTAGCCCGCACAGCATGAGTGGGCTTCTCGGATGTTGAAGCGTCAAAGACACCCCAACATCCGCCGCAGATGATCCGTTCGCTCGAGTTGTCAACCGGCACCGGCAACTGGAGGTTGCAGTACGGGCACTCGATCATCAAACTCATCGGGACTCCGGGCGGGTCAATCCTTGAAAATATCACTCACGGATTGATCTTCGTGGATCCGCTTAATGGCATCGGCCAGCAGCGGCGCCACAGAGATGATCGTGATGTTCGGCAACTTCTCACGCTTGTCTTTCGACAACGGGATGCTGTCGGTGATCGCAATTTGCTCAATCGGTGACTCGCGCAATCGCTCCACGGCGGGTCCGCACAGCACGCCGTGCGTCGCACACACGTAAATCTTCTTCGCCGACTGTTTCCGCGCCACTTCGACTGCGTTCACCATGCTGGACGCAGTCGAAATCATGTCGTCGAACACGATGACAGTTTTCCCGGTTAACGGTGCCCCGATGAGGTGGGCGGCCTTCGTTTCCTCCGCGCTGCTCCGTCGTTTATCGACGACGGCGATCTGACCACCAAGCCGACGCTGGTACAGCAACGCCTTTTTCACGTTGCCCTCGTCGGTACTCAGGACGACCAAGTCGTCGGACGCGATGCCCCAAGTCCGGACGTGGGCGGTAATCTCTTTGACGGCGTACAAGTGATCGACCGGGATGTTGAAGAAGCCTTGAATTTGGGCCGCGTGCAGGTCCAGGCAAAGCACCCGGTCCGCACCGGCGGCGGTCAACAAGTCCGCAACAAGCTTGGCACTGATGGGCACTCGCCCGGTGTCCTTGCGGTCTTGGCGGGCGTAGCCGAAGTACGGGATGACCGCCGTGATTCGGGCTGGGCTAGCACGCTTGAATGCGTCCAAGATCAGCAACAGTTCCATCAGGTGTTCGTTCACGTCCGGGCTAGTCGGCTGCACGATGAACACGTCCCGACCCCGCACGTCTTCGTCAATCCGCACCGAGGTTTCGCCATCTGGAAAGTTGCCGAGGTTCAAGTTGCCCAGTGGCACGCCGAGGTTTTTGGCGATACTTTCTGCGAGAGGTTTATTAGCACGGCCACTGAAGATTTTGAGTTTGTCTTGCGATTTCGGCCCGTTCACGAAAGGCTCCCTGGTCTTGGCACCACACGACGAGTTTGCGGGTTTCCGCAAACGCTGGCAGGCGGCGAACCCCCGGCAGACGACGAACGGATGCCGTGCGCCCGGCAGCCGAGGTGCGGCTATTATGTGGTTTCGATGTGGGCCGGTCAATCAGGCAAGGGTAGACGGCACATTTGTTGGTGGAAGTTTGTCTATATAGCTTCGTTTCAACCCCACCGGGGTTGTTCCCTTAGCCCAGGGTTGAGGGCCAAAGGTCCGATACCCTGGGAACCCGCACCCATGACCAACCGACGTGCTGGGGACGGATGCTTCCCAGGGCGGAAGCGTCGCAGGCCGGAAGCGTTTCATAGGTGGAAGATTACGTCCCAGGGCAGAAGTGTCCTAGGGTAACGGACCTACGGTCCGCAACCCTGGGCTAAGGGAACAACCCCGGTGGGGTTGAAAACCCGTCGTTGGCAACGTGAGTAAATTTTCTACCAACAATCGTGACGCTTACCCCAAGCCAGTCATTCCAAGTTTCGGATTGCCCTTCAGCGAGTGTCATCATAAGATTCTGCACTTCACGGATGAGCAGCTTGGCACGGACGCCACTTTTTGCTGTTTAGTCTCAATCTGGCAACTACGCAGCGTCTCATGCCGCCTCCGCTGTTCACTCCCATTCTCCGCGACCACTTGGCACTCGCACTGATTTCGGGTTTGGGGCCGAAGCTGACTCGGGCTGTCTTGTTACATTTCGGTTCACCGAGCGCTGTGCTGAATGCGACGGCGGCCCAACTCGAATCGGTCCCGCTCATCGGTACGAAGTTGGCCCACAAATTTGCCGACGGCTTTCGGATGGTCGATGTGGAGGCCGAGTGCAATCTCATCACCAAACATGGTGTCAGCGTCACGCTGCTGGGTAGCGACGACTATCCGGCACGACTAGCCGAGATCTCGGATTGCCCAGCGCTACTTTACCATCGCGGGATGTGGACGGAAGCGGATCGGAACGCCATCGGCATCGTCGGGTCACGATCGTGTACGAGCTACGGGAAGCGGACGGCAGAACGCATTGCGATCGGGTTGGTGAACGCGGGCTACACGGTGATTTCGGGATTAGCGCGTGGCATCGACGGCGTTGCCCATGAAGCGACGTTAAAAGCGGGCGGGCGGACCATCGCGGT
>JAYSXU010000591.1:0-10947 GCA_043716965.1 Fimbriiglobus sp. | reverse complement strand
GCCGACACGTGAACTCGTTCACAATCGTGGCGTCAAATACGTCCTGGTCACGTTGGCCCAGTGCCACAGTTTTGCGACCGCAACAGCGCTGGCGTTGCGAAGCTAGTTGCCAGCGTCCGCTAATTCGCGGAGCAGGTTGCGGGACAATTTGTAGGCAATGCGGATCGTCGTGATTCGGGCGTCCATTTGGTCAGGGGTGAACGCCCGGTCCGGATGGCACTTCGGCAACCCGGCAATTTCGAGCGTGAGTGGCAGGAGTTGCATGAACTCTTTCATGCGGGTTTGTTTGACATCAGCGCTAATTTCACTCATGGCTCGAACCTCGGGAATCATGCTGGGGGGAGCAATCGACTATTACGCCCAAAGTACAGCGCCGACCGCCAACACTCAAGCGAAACGTACAATTGCGCGCGACCGAGGGTATCCGCAGTACCGACATCATGGTATTTTTCTTGACACTGTGATTGCAATCATTCAACATACCGCCCAATTAACGGCCCGATGGTTCGCTGCCCGTCGAACACCGGTGGGTACGGAATAGACAGAAAATGTACGGTTGTAACACAGTAATAATTCTGTTTGCTTCGAGTCTCGCAATATAAAATGAGGTGGCGGATGAACCGGCAACGAATCAGCGTCGAGTGGTTGGAAGACCGGACCACGCCAGCCGTGACGATTCGGTTTGATTACACCTACGATACGTCCGGGTTCTTTAACGCCCTGGAGCGGCGTGCGGCCCTGGAACGGGCCGGCTCCGAACTGACCGCTGGCATGCGTGACGATCTCGCCGCCATCGCACCGTCCGGAACGAACACGTGGACCGCGCTCGCATTACGGCCTGACACGGGCGACCAGATCAATTTGACGAACCTCACAATACCAGAGGGCGTTGTGATTGTGTATCCCGGCGCCCGCAAGCTCGGCGGCTCGACGGTCGGGGAGACGTCATTTATCTTTCCGTCCGAATCCGCAGAAGGGTCACCAGAGTGGCAGATGTTGGTCCAGACGCGGGGGCAAGCGGGAGTTTTGGACGCGACGCCAACGGACACAACCTTGTGGGGCGGTTCCATCTGGTTCGACTCGCTCAACGAATGGTACTTCGGCACGGACCCAGCCGGGTCCACCGGGTTGACCGATTTCCAGAGCGTCGCGGCTCACGAACTGATCCACCTCTTCGGGTTCTCTGACAGCAACCCGGCGTTCCAACGGTACGTGTCCGGTTACACCTTCACCGGGCCGAACGCGGTCGCCGAGTACGGCGGGGCGGTCCCGACCGAGGAAAGATACCTGCAGAATTCGGTAACCAAAGAATTCATCCGCACGGCCCCATCCCACTGGGCGGACGACACGATGAGTCGGGGGGCCGCAACAGCGATGCAGCCGGCGATCAGCGGGCACTTGCACGTACCGATCAGCCCGCTGGACTTCGCGGCACTCAAGGACATCGGCTGGGACTTGCACGTTCCTGCTGTGAACATGGCCCCGACGGTCTCGGACGTGGGAAACGTGGAGATCCCGTTCGGCGGGCCCGGGGTCAGCCTCCCGGTGACGGTCGGCGACGCCCTGACCGCCCCCGCCAACTTGGTTCTGTCGGCGAAGTCGAGCGACCCCGGATTGGTGCCGACGCTAGGCGGTTCAGGTCCTAATCGCGCGGTGACGGTCACCCCGACAGCGGGGTGGGTCGGGACGGCAACCGTGACTTTGACTGTCACCGACAGCGGAGGTTTGAGCGCGACCGATACGTTCGTCGTGACGGTCCCGGTCCCCAAAGCGCGGCGGACGGCAAAGGAGTTCGCCATTGGGTCGGACCTTGGTTCGGGGACCGTGCAGTTTTACAACGCGGACGAAAGCCCCCGATATTCCGTCGCCCCATTCGGAAGCGATTTTACCGGCGGGGTGCGGACTGCTGCCGCCGACTTCACGGGCGACGGCATCGCGGACCTCGTCGTCGGGACCGGGCCGGGTGGCCCCACGCACGTTCGCGTCCTCGACGGGGTGACGCAAGCGGAATTGTTCCACATCGATCCGTTCGAGGCCGCGTTCACCGGGGGCGTTTACGTGGCGACCGGGGATATCACCGGAGACGGACGGGCCGACCTCGTCATCACGCCCGACGAAGGGGGCGGGCCGCGGGTCCGCGTTTTCCGTGGCGACGGTTTCACCCAGGTCGCCGACTTCTTTGGTATCGACGACTCCAACTTTCGCGGCGGCGCAAGGGCCGCTGTTGGAGACATCAACGGCGACGGCACCGGCGACTTGGTCGTCGCGGCCGGGTATGGCGGTGGCCCGCGAATCGCCATGTTCAACGGCCGGACGATATCAGACGGCACCATGACCCGCCTAGCGGGCGATTTCTTCGCGTTCGAGCAGTCCCTACGGAACGGCGCGTACATCGCGGTCGGGGACATCGACGGGGACGGACTGGCCGAAATCATCGCCGGCGGCGGGCCGGGCGGCGGACCACGAGTCACAGCGTTCGGCGGGGCCGAGATGATGGCCGGTCGGCAAACCTCGGAGGCCAACTTCTTCGGAGGCGACCCGAACAACCGGGGCGGCATCCGTCTCGCTGTCAAGGATCTGGACGGTGACGCACGGGCCGACCTGGTGACCGGGTCCGGACCCGGCGGCGGATCGCATGTGACTGGCTACCGCGGCATTGTTCTCTTCCAGAACCCGACGCCGACCGAACTGTTCACGTTCGAATCGCAGCTTGGCTCTCGGAACGGCATGTTCGTTGGCTAACAGGTGTTCAGGTTGAAGTACAGTATTGCATAGATTCCGCTCACTCCCCAGCGACTAATTCCGGTGCGAAGCCACGCCGCATGGTGTTTTCGGTGATTACGCGGGGGATCACGAATTGCAGCAGATAGTCCGGCCCGCCGGCTTTGCTGCCGATGCCGCTGAGCTTGAAGCCGCCGAACGGTTGGCGGTCCACCAGGGCGCCCGTGCATTTGCGGTTCACGTACAGGTTACCGACGCGGAACTGGCGTTTCACTTTCTTGAGCGTCTCCGGGCTACGACTGTAAATGCCACCCGTCAGTGCGTACTTCGTGCCGTTGGCAATGCGGATGGCGTCATCCAGGTCGCGTGCCTTTAACACACTCAGCACCGGGCCGAAGATCTCCTCTTGCGCGATGCTTGCGGACTCCGGCACTTCCGCGAAGATCGTCGGTCCGACGAAATAGCCTTCGTTCTTGATCGCATCAACATCGTGCTGGTAAGCCAGTCGTGCTTCGGACTTACCGTGTTCGATCGTTCGCAAAATGCGATCGCGGGATTCGGAATCAATCACCGGGCCAAGTGAACACCCTGGCAACTCCGCAGCGGAGACCGTCAACGACTTAGTTGCCTCGATGAGCCGATGCAGAAACTGATCGTAGATCGCGGCGTGAACGATCGCTCGACTTCCCGCGCTGCACTTTTGCCCGCCGTACCCGAACGCGGAGTCCACAACCCCTTTCACGGCTTCATCCAGGTCGGCGTCACTGTCCACGATGACCGCGTTTTTGCCGCCCATCTCCGCGATGACTTTCTTCACGAAGTTCTGCCCGCCGTGCGTCTTGGAAGCTTGCTCGTTGATGAGCAGTGCCACCTTCAACGACCCGGTGAATGCGATTAACGCGACGTCTGGGTGGTTCACCAGAACAGGCCCAATTTCTTCGCCGATGCCAGACAAAAGGTTCACCACGCCCGGCGGCACACCGGCTTCCAGGAAGACCTCCATCAACTTCGCACCGACAATGCTCGATTGCTCCGCCGGTTTCAAGATCACCGTGTTGCCCGTGACGACTGCGGCGGCAGCCACGCCGCAGAGAATCGCCAGCGGGAAGTTCCACGGCGCGATCACGACCGCGACGCCACGGGGTTCGTAGAAGTAGGCGTTCTCCTCACCCGGCACGTCGCGGTGCTGGGTCGGGGCGAGTTTCACCATTTCGAGTGCATAGTAATCACAAAAGTCGATCGCCTCGGCGACATCCGCATCCGATTCGCGCCAGGGCTTGCCGGTTTCGGTGACGATCCATGCGGACAGTTCCCAACGGCGTCGCCGCATCACCTCGGCAGCCCGATGCAACAACGCAGCCCGTTCTTCAATGCCGACATCACGCCACGAATCAAACGCAGTCAACGCTGCTACAACTGCCTGATTCGCTTGTTCTGGAGTTGCCGCCACGCACTGACCAACAAGTTGCGCCGAGTGCGACGGGTTCATCGAATCAATCAGTTTGCTTCCACTCACGAATTGGTTGCCGATGACGAGTGGGTAAGTCCGCCCGAATTGGGTCTGTATCTTCGCCAGTGCCTCCGTCATCGCGGTGCGGTTCACTTCTTGGGCAAAATCCGCGAGCGGTTCGTTCTGAAACGGTGCAGAAGTCTTGTTCATGAGCGGGGACTTTCCAGGTATTGGCGAGTGAATGACGGGAGACCGTTCGGCGGGTTCTTGCAACAACACGTCCTCGGACAAACCTTCCGTGAAACTGGCGCGGAGGAAAGAATCGTTCGAGGTGTTCTCCAACAGCCGCCGCACAAGATACGCCATGCCGGGAAGGAGTTGGCCATACGGCGTATACACCCGGATGCGGTGGCCGAGTCCGCGCAGCACGTCCTTGATCGGGTCGGCCATGCCGTACAGCATTTGGAATTCGTAGCGGCGGGGCGGGACTTTCAGTTGCTCCGCCACCGCAAGGGCGTGGGCGATGCTGCGAATGTTGTGGGTGCCGAACGCCGGGGGGAGCCACTCGCAGTTGGTCAGCAGGAACGTGCTTAATTTCTCGAAGTTCGCGTCCGACTGCCACTTCTGGGTGAACACCGGCACTGGCCAACCGTGCTGAGCGGCGAGGACGGTTTCATAGTCCCAATAAGCCCCTTTCACGAGGCGAATCCACGCGGGGCTTTTGCGAACGTTCTTAGCCCAATCGAGCAAGTGATGCAAATCCTTTTCCGTGTCCTTTAAGTACACCTGAATCGCAATTCCGACATCGGCCCAATCGCGGAACTCCGGTTCCGTCAGCACGTCGCGGAAGATCTTCAGGGTGGTGTCCTTGAAGTTGTATTGCTCCATGTCAAAGTTCACGAACGCCCCGTTCTGCTTGGCGAGTCGCAGGATCGGCCGCAGTCGATGGCAGACGGCCCGCGAAGTCCCTTCGGGGTCGATGGGGTCAAACTGGCTAAACAACGCGGAAAGCTTCACCGACACGTTCACGCGGGAAATCGGCCCGCGATCGTCTCGATCAATCTCTGGGACTTCGGGCCACATATTCACGGTCCGAGTCAAGCCGTTTAACAGGTCGAGGTATTGTTTTTGGACGTGATCGGCTTCGGCTTCCGTGATCGTCGCTTCGCCGAGCAAGTCGATCGTGAAGGCGTGCCTTTGTGCCCGCATCTTGGACACCGCCGCAATCGCCTCCGTGACGTTGGAACCGGCGATAAATTTCTTCGCCATCCGCGTGGCGTTCACCCGCGCTGCCGTGGCGAGGAGCTTGCCGCCGATCCCGCCGTTCGGCAACAACTTGACGCCGTGTCGGACCCACCACGGCACCTTTTGCCCCGCTTCCCCGAGGTATTCCTTCAAGTGCCGACTAATTTCTTTCGGATCGTCGATCAAATAGGGCAGGGTGTCCACGAACCGGAAGAGTTGAACTTTCAACGCTTCGTTGCCCATCGACAGGGCCATCATTTTGTCGTCGAGCCACGCTTTCGTGAGCAAAACCGGGCCTTGGCGATCGAGCCGGGCGAAAATTTCGTGGCCAAACGCTTGCACGCGCGGTTCGAGTTCGGAGCGGACCATCATCAGTGCGTCTCGCGGTTAGGGTGTAGCTAAAATCACTGGGGGTCAAAAAAGAATGTTCACCGCAGAGACGCAGAGGACACAGAGAAAGCCATTAGAATCAGTTTTGGATTGCTCTGCGACCTCTGCGTCTCTGCGGTGAATACGGTTTTAAGTGGCCCTGAGAATCTGGTTATACTCTGCGGTTAATGCAGTCCGGATTTGCCTGCCACACACGCGGGCGGTATATTCGGGACTATCTCATTATTAGGTTCTGGGGTTGGGAGTGTGACATGGCAATCGACAAGATTGGAAAAGTGGTCGTCCTCGGTACCCTCGGGGCCGGCGCGCACAGCAGTATCATGCACATCCGTCGGGAGGAGGACGGGCGGGAGTACGCACTCAAAATTGTGCCGATCGAGGAAGAGGAAGACAAAAAGTACCTGGAGCAAGCCAAGCACGAGTTCCGCGTCGGGCAAATGTTGAACCACCCGAGTTTGGCGAAGGTGTACTGCTTGGAGACCGAAAGCGACTGGCGATTCCGGGTTAAAAAGGTGCGGTTGCTCATTGAGTACGTGCCGGGTGAAACACTGGACAAGGTCAAGCTTCTCAAGATGGCGACACTGCTGCGGGTGCTGGAAAAAGTCGCGTCCGGTCTGGTTCACATGCACAAACAAGGCGTGATCCACGCCGACTTAAAGCCCAACAACATCGTGCTGGGCAAAGGCACCAGCGCGAAGGTGATCGACTACGGCTTGGCGTGGATCAAGGGCGAACCGAAGACCCGCGTGCAGGGAACCCCGTCGTACATGGCCCCTGAAACCGCGATGCACAAGATCATCAACGAACGCACCGACATCTACAACTTCGGTGCCACAATGTACCGCCTAGCGACGTTCAAACTGCCCCCGAACACCGTACCACCGACCGAAGGCATGGAACTGACCGAGAAGCAGTTCAAGAGCCAATTGAAGCCCGTTCTGGAACTCAACCCCGGCGCGCCGAAAGCGTTCGCGGACCTGATCCACAGTTGCCTCAGCTTTCACGCACTGCAACGCCCGGAGCGGATGAGCGAGATTCAAGGCATCCTCGACCAACTCGCCGAAGAAGCCGAATCGCAGTTTGATGAATCGGATGACGAGGACGAATAAGTCGTTGCGTGGAACGGACAGTTGGTTTCCGAGTTGGTCCTTAGGTTTTATTCATGACGCCAGATCGTTGGATCGCCGATCGCGTGAAGCTGATCGAAGTTTCGGGCATTCGCAAAGTGTTCGACCTGGGCCGGTCCTTGAAAGACCCGGTGAACCTCAGCATCGGCCAACCGCACTTTGATGTCCCGGAGCCGATCAAAGCGGCGGCGAAAAGTGCGATTGATCGGGGACAGAACGGGTATACCGTCACACAAGGAACGGCGGAATTTCGGGACAAACTCAAACTCGACGTGAAAGCACGTTTCCCCGCCCATGACCGTGAAGTTCTCGTCACCAGTGGCACCAGCGGCGGGCTGCTGTTGGCACTGTTGGCGACCGTGAACCCCGGCGATGAAGTGATCGTTCTCGATCCCTACTTCGTCAGTTACCCGAACATGATTCAGTTGGCCGGTGGACGCATGGTGACCGTGGACACCTACCCCACGTTCGACATCGACCCAGACAAAATCCGTGCCGCCATCACGCCGCGAACCAAAGTGGTCATGCTCTGTAGCCCCGCCAATCCAACCGGGGCTGTGAATACGGTTGCGGCAGTGAAAGAGGTCATCAACGTCTGCCGCGAACGGGGCATCTTGGTCATCAGTGACGAGATTTATCGGGCGTTCCATTACGACGGCCCTGCTCATTCGCCTGCGGAATTTGATGCGAACGTTCTGGTCATCGAAGGGTTCGGAAAGACCTACGGGATGACGGGCTGGCGACTCGGGTACGCACACGGTCCGAAAGCGATCATCGAAGAAATGACGAAGCTTCAGCAGTTCACGTTCGTGTGCGCTCCGAGCATCGTGCAGCAGGCCGGGATCGCCGCGATGGACTTCGATGCGTCCGGGATTGTGACCGATTACAAACGAAAACGGGATTTGCTCGTGGCGGGGTTACGCGATCGTTTCGAGTGCGCCATCCCCGGCGGGGCGTTTTATCTCTTTCCGAAAGCACCGTGGGGAACGGGCACTGAATTTGTGACGACCGCGATCAAGAACAACTTGCTCATCATCCCCGGCGGGACGTTCAGCAAGCGTGATACGCATTTCCGAATCTCCTACGCCGCGTCCGACAAGGTGCTACATCGGGGGATCGAAATACTGAACCGGATCGCAACACGTGGCTAACAGATTTGAAATCCCTGTTGACGATACGTGACGACCGCGTGCACAATTGAATTTGGAAAGTTGCAGAGTTTGGGATGGCGAATCGTGCGGCCGTTGTCTCGGTGTATGATGCTGCATGACTTCTTCACCAACCCCATGACCGTACTCAGTCAAATGGGTGGGTCCAAATCTGGCCTCTGTTCGTTCTGTGGAAAGGATGAATTTCTCATGAATCGTGTTTGGATCACTGCCCTCTTGGCTGCCTTTGTCGTGGCCGGGAGTTGTACTTCAAGCCGTGCCGACGAACCGGGCGGGCCACCGCAAGGGCCGTTCGTGGTGCTAGTTGGTGTCGGCGAATTTACCGACCCCACCATCCAGGCGCGTCCGACTGCGGAAGTTGATGCCCGAGCAATGTACGATTTGTTCGCTGATAAAACCTATTTCAGTGCTGGTGCGGATCGGGTGGTCTTGCTGACCGCGACCGCCGACGAAAAACGCAACTCCCAGAAGGCGACCCGCGAAAACATCGTGAAAGCGCTGCACGAAGCGGCGACCAAGACGGGCAAAGACGACACCATCATCGTGGCGATCTTCGGTCGCGGTGCGTCCTCGGGTGACCGGACGTGTATCTTCACGGCGGAAACCAATTTCAAAGAACGCGCCAAGACGGGCCTGCTCGGTTCCGATTTGGAAGCGGAATTGAAACTCGTTAAAGACCGCAAAATTTGCCTGATGCTCGACATCGCGTTCAAGGGGTTCGATGCGGGTAAAGAAACTCTCGCTGAGCCAAATCTTCGGGACGTGCTGGCCGCCGTTTTCGGTGGTGAAGATAAAGGCGAACAACCCCCGCCCCAAGACAAACTCGTGATGCTGTCCACGATCCCGAGTAGCACCCCGCTCGCCAAGGGCGAGAACGGACTGTTCGCGGCCACGACCATCGAAGCTCTCAAAGGCGCTGCCGACGTTGATGGCTACGAACCGGACGGCCTCGTGGTTGTGGATGAACTGGTGAAGTACCTCGAAAAAAACATTCCGGAACAGGCCCGGACGTTGGGGAAGACGCCCCAAGAGAAGGAAGCCATCCCGTTTATCGTGGGTGAGGAAACGAGTCACTTCGCGCTGACGAAAAATCCCAAGATCACGAGCAAAGTCGATGCCCGGTTGAGAACACTGGCCGAGTTTGAAGAGAACAAAACGATCGCCAAGGATGTCAGCGAAGAAGGGCGGGGGTTGTTGGCCAGAATGCCAAAACTTAAGGCCCAACAGGAGCTTCGCAAGCGGTTCCAAGAGTTAACGGACGGGACGCTGAAACCAGACGAGTTTCAGACGGCACGCAACACGATTAAAGAAAGCATGAAGCTGCCCGCCGAAGAAGCGGATCGGTTCGCCAAGAACGTGATGAAGGCGATCGAAACCGTCCGCCCGGATTACGTGAAAGAAGTCTCCGTCGGGGAATGGGGCGCTTATGCCGTGAAGGGACTGTTCCGCCGGTTGGAACAGCCGATCCCGGATAATGTGAAAGCACTCCTCAAGAATGCCAAAGAGTTGACGAAAAGCGCCGTGACGAACATTCTGCGCGACGCGCGAACGCTACTGGGTAAGCGGGAAGACCTCGACGACAACAAGGACGTCGATTCGGCCATCTTGATGATGTTCGTCGAACTCCGCGACCCGTACACGACTTACTACGACAAAGACTTGATCAAGAAAATGGACGCCCCGTTACGCGGTGAGTTCCGCGGCGTCGGCATCCAAATTCGCCGCGACCTGGTGCGAGATGGTTTGCTCGTCGTCAGCCCAATTAAGGACAGCCCCGCGTACAAAGCGGGAATCGAAGCGGGCGATCTCATCACGATGATTAAGCGCGACACGGACGCCCAGGGCAACCCCTTGGCAGCCGATGCACCGCGCGAAATCTCGACGAAGGGAATGAAGACGGAGTCGGCTCTCGAAATCATCCTCGGGAAAATTGGCGTGCCGATCACGATCGTCGTGGAACGGGACGGCAGCAGCCGAGAATTCACCATCAAACGCGGTCTGGTCGCCGTGGAAAGCGTGTTGGGAGTCAAGCGGGACGAGAAGGACAACTGGAACTTTTACGTCGATGAAGAAAACAAAATCGGCTACGTCTGCCTCACCGGGTTCAACCCGAACACGGCGCGAGAACTGAACGTCGCAATCGAGAAGCTTCGCAAGTCCGGGCTTAAAGGACTCGTTCTGGACCTTCGTTTCAATCCAGGTGGGTTGCTGACCCAAGCGATTCAAATCAGCGACCTGTTTTTGAACGAAGACGGCGTGATCGTGTCCGTGAAGTACCGAAATAAAGAACCCGAAGTCTGGCGTGGTCGAAGCACGAACAAGAACGCGGATTTCCCGATGGCCGTGTTGGTCAACGGCCAAAGTGCGAGTGCGTCCGAAATCGTCTCGGCCTGCTTGCAAGACTACAGCCGGGCTGTGATTGTCGGCGAACGGTCTTACGGCAAGGGTAGCGTGCAGAACGTTAAGGATTTCTACACGACGAGTGGCCAAATCAAGATGACCACCGCCCGTTATTTCCCACCCCTGGGTAAGAACATCGACAAGCTCAGTACGTCCGGCAAGCCCGAGGAAGAATGGGGCGTGATGCCGGACAAAGGCTTTGAGGTGAAACTGTCGCGGGAGGAACTGCAAGACCTTGCCGAATACTTCCGCGACCGGGAAATCATCAAGCCCAAGGAAGGCACGGCCAAAGAGGCTAAGGTCATCAAGGACAAGCAACTGGAAAAAGCCGTCGAGCACCTGCGCGGCCAAGTGAAGGCCGCTGCGGACAAGCCGGTAAAAAAATCCGGTTGATCCGAATCACTGGGTTCGACCGCGAATAGTAGTCAAATCGAACAGGCCGTCC
>JAYSXU010000060.1:0-6286 GCA_043716965.1 Fimbriiglobus sp. | reverse complement strand
GGTTAACGACGCTGCAAGACAAGTTTTCTAACGAGATCCGCGCGATCGAAACGCTCCACAACGGCAAGGCGATTTTGACGGACGAACAATGGCAAAGTATGCGGAACGGCCAAGTGACACTCGCGCAAATTGAAACCGCAGTGCCGACCCTCGGCATCGGTGACCTACGGAAGCTGCACAACGAACTTTCGGTCATCATTCGCAAAGACGAAATCGCCCTCGGCAAGCAAGCGGAAATCCTCACGAACCTCCGCGAACAAGCGGTCTTCTTAAGTGCCAAGGAAGTGAACTGGACCGCCGACCTGATTACCTTGGACCGCCGCAAGAAGCAACTCGAAGACCGGATTCGGGAAGTCCAAGCGTCCGAAAAGTCCGCGATGAAGTAGCCGGCATTCGGGGATTCTTGTAGGTCGTGGTCGAGGCTTTGCGAGGCCCGACATTGGAGATGGAAGGGAACGTGTGTCGTGTTTTGTAGGTAGTAGTCCCGTGTCGGGCCTCGTCGCCGAGCCTCCTCGACCACGACCTACAAGACGATTCGATCAATCGGATTCCGAGTTCGTTCGTTCAAGTGTGATTCACGGTTCGTGGTATCAGGCATTTTTGCCGGCCACCGAGTAAGAGGGGACTCTCGATGACCGCGATGGGAAAAATGCTCGTGATCCTGGTGCTGGTTCTCAGCATCATTTGGAACTTCTTGGTGGTCAACGCCTACGCCACCCGCACCAACTGGCGGAACGAAGCCATCAAAGCTCAAACGGCCGCGACCAACGCCGCCGAGTCCGCCACCAAGATGAAGGCCCTCCTCGACAGCGAGCGCGAATCGTCGGAAGACGCCAAGCGTGCGTTGCGGGAAGAACGGGACCGTTACTACGCCCAAGTGGCCCAACTGCTCTCCGAACGCGACACCCTGGCGCAACAGTACAACACGGCATTCGCGGATTCCCAGAGGCGGTCGGCGATTGCAACGGACTTGGCTGCCAACCGGGCTGCTGCTGAGGGTAATGTGAAAGAACTCGACGCCAAATTGAAGAAGCTCGAAGTAGCCATCAACGATCTGATTCTGGAACGCGACAAGTTCAAAGTCGAAGCCAACACCGCAAGACTCTCCGAAGCGGCCAAGACGCAACAAGCCGAACGACTCGGTGACCTCCTGACCAAAGCGAACGAAGAACTTGCCGAAGCCAAACGCCCTGGAGGTGGGGTTCCCGGCCAACGGACCGTTCCCGCACCTGTCGGGTTCCGGGGTACGGTCATGAATCGGGATGGGAATTTAATTTCGTTGAACGTTGGCTTAGACGCCGGCCTGCAAAAGGGGACTGCCCTGCGAGTTGAACGGGTGGGAGCCAACCCCAAGTATCTTGGCAAGCTGACAATCATTGACGCCAATCTCAAAGACGCCGTTGGGCGGTACGAAAAACCGGCTGGCGTTAGTGCCGAGGACAATCCCAAACCGGGCGATCAGGTCCGACCGGCGGACGGGCAATAACTTTTTTTGACTCGGACTTCTTACCACACGACGGGAAACGATCATGGCCCGCAAACGCCGCGATGATGACGAGGATGACGACGACCTCCCGAAACGCAAAAATACCCCGGTCGTTGATGACGACGATGACGATGATGACGACGACGAGATGGGTGCCATCAAGAAGAAATCCGGGGCTGGCAACGATGCCTACACCGGGCTGTTAGCCATTGCGTTACTAGCGATGATTGCCGCCTGCGTGTTTTTCTACTTGGATCACAGCGAGTTGTCGTCGCAACCGTTGACGGCGCCGAACGTCACGGTCCCAGCCCTAAGCGGCCGTTAACCTGCGATTTCTTTCCACGGGACGAACCCGTTTGACTGAGGTGCCTGAACATGGCCAAAACACGCTTTGTAGACGCCCCACCCAAGAACGACGTCTACACCGGCATGATTGGCGTGACCGCTGCGTGCATGTTCGTCGGCATCGTGCTTCTTGTGATTGAATGCAACGGCTATGATTGGGCCGCCAAATCCGTGGCTGGCCCCGCGATCAACTTGCCGAAGATCGACGGCGGCGCCCCGACTACGTCTCGCCCCGGAACTCCACCGCCCCCAGCCAATCCCCAACCCGCACCCATGACCGTCGCCCCGCGCGTCGAACCGGCACCTCTTCCAGTTGTTCCCCCAACGGCTCTTGCCGTAACCCCACCCGTGATTGCCCCGCTCCCCGCTCCCCTGCCTGTCAAGATTCCCGTTGCCGAACCGACGCCAGTAGTTCCGCTCGCCAGCCCACCCGTTGATCGCGGCCCTCGACCCGGATTCGGCCCCCTCGTTCGGTGATCCCCCAGGATGCGACCCCGCAGGGGAAATCAACGCAAAGCACTGGGTGCAGCTAAAATCTCAGGGATCAAAGAAAAGGCATGTTCACCACACAGGCACCGAGACATCCAATAACACTGTTTTGGTTTTCTCGGTGCTTCATTGCGTCTCTGGTGAACATGCCTTTTATTTTCACTTAGAGGACACGGCCGTGTCAACACCCGATTCGGATGAAGTTCTATACGGTGACCTCGCGTACTTTCACACGCACCCTAGTCACCTCGCGGTGGTGGCGGTGTTGTGCGGGTTGCCGGCGCCGCCCGTGGAAAATTGTCGCGTGTTGGAACTCGGGTGCGGCACGGGTTATAACCTGCTAGCGATGAGCCAAGCCCTACCGCACGGCCGCTTCGTCGGGTTCGATGCGTCGGCACGCCAGATTGAACACGGGCAGGCGATTGCCCGGACGATTGGCAACGATCGGGTCGAACTGCATGTGGGTCTATTGCAATCATTCGACCCGGAATTGGGGCTGTTTGATTACATCATTGCGCACGGGGTGTTCTCGTGGGTTCCGGCAGAGGTGCGGACGGCGTTGTTAAATGCGGTGCGTCGGCACCTCGCGCCGCAGGGAATTGCGTACATCAGTTATAACACCTACCCCGGTTGGCACTCTCGCAAGTTGGCCCGCGATGTGATGCAATTTTTGGCACCTCCGGATGCGACGCCAACGGAGCGAGTTCGCATCGCAAAAGAGGCTGCCGTGCAACTCCTAGAGGCGTTGCCCGAGAAGGACAATTTGTACGCGCAAGTGCTACGCCACGAGTTAACCGATGTGAATAGCCAACCTGATTATTACATTCTCCACGAGCATTTGGCAGTCGTGAATCACCCCATGTTGTTCACGGAGTTCGCGCAGTTGGCTACCTCACACGGGTTGCAGTTCGTGGCGGAGTCGCGGTACGGGACGAACACGTTTGCCCAATCCCACGCGGACCGTGAAGTGTTGAATGCTGTGGGGGACGATCTGATTCGGCGGGAGCAGTACCACGATTTTCTCTGGCAACGCTACTTCCGGCAATCGTTGCTTTGCCACGCAGAAACAACCGTCACGCACCTACCCGACCCCGCTGCCGTCCGCCAGTTTTGGGTGCATGCACGGGTCGAATTGATTGAACCCCCAGTGGACATCACCACGACTGAGTTCGATGCCGTTCGCCGCGAAGAGGACGGCGAAATCCTGCACGTGAACGATCCACTCTATCGACTCATTCTTCGTCGATTGCACAACGCGATGCCCCAGTTGTTGCAAGGCGAAGCATTCCGCCCGGATGTCGTGGAAACCTTTGGCCTGGACACGGGGAATGGCCACGTTCTGCCGGTGTTGAGTACCGCGTTGCTCCGTGGCTACGTCGAAGGGTTGTGGCACTTTTACACCCACCACCCGCACTTGGCCACCGACCCTGGTGAGTCACCGCTTGCCTGTCCGCTAGTGCGCGAACAAGCCGCAACCAGTTTGGAAGTGACCAACCGACTCCATCGCACCGCGAAGCTAATCACCTACGAACGGGCGGTGTTACGGTATCTCGATGGCAACACAACGCGGGATGAAATTGCGGACAAGTTGCAAATGACACGGGAGCATGTCGATCGGTGTGTGGCGCGATTGGCAATCCTGGGAGTGCTGGCGGAGTAAAAGCCCACAGGTGAAAAGCCCAGGCATAATAATGCCTGGGCTTTGGGGGGTTATTTCTTCAAGTTCACGAACTTGATGTCCTTGTACTCGACGGTCATCGGCGCGCCGGCGTGGAGTTGGAACGCGATGATGCCCTTCTCGGCCATTGGCTTCTTGTCGGGCGTCGTGGGGAAGTCTTCATCGACGGACGTTTCGCCGTTCACCTTGATCGTGATGTGATTGCCCTTCACTAACAAGTAGTAATCGTTGAAGTCGTTGGCCTTCACGTGTTTTTTGACGAAGTCACCGGCACAGGCTTTCATCATGCCGCCGACCCGTTCGCCATAGAGGCTGCCCCAGTATTGCTGGCCGATGTCACATTGCGGGCCGCCGACGACGAACTTTTCCTTATCAACGACGGCGCTTCGGACCTGAATGCCGCTATTGCCTTTGCCGTCCACGAGCCGGATTTTGAAGCTCATTTCATAGTCGCTGTACGCCGTTTTGCTGCACAGGAACGTGTTGAACTTCGGGTCCACTTTGGTGTGGCCGGTCACGCTGGTGCCTTCGACGGTCCAGTATTCTTTGATCCCTTCCCAGTTGTCGGGGTTGAGGAAATCCTTGGTGTCATCGGCCTGGGCAACCGGGGCCAACATCAACAGGACGACGGGCAACGTGGCCAGCAAACGGGAGAGACGCATCAAAAAACTCCTGGTGTCAACGTGACAGAATACCCCGGTAGGAAGCGTGGGGTGAGGTTATCGTGACACACGGACGCCCCGTTTTCAATGGGGTCATTCAATTCGGAAGCCAAAGGGGGTGTATCGAAACGCACGGAGTGTCATAAAAAAGGATGTTCACGGCAGTGACCCAAAGAAATCCAGTCGAAGTGGTTTTTGGATTGCTCTGCGCGATCAGCGACTCAACAGTAAAAATGGATTTGTCTAACGGGTCTGGCGAATCGGCGTTGCCATGCCTTTGGGGCGCGTGCTAGACTTCCGCACCTTTGAGGATTCATCATGCAGGTTTTGGTGACGGGCTGTGCGGGGTTCATCGGCTCCAGTTTGTGCGAGCGGCTGTTGCAGGACGGGCACCGCGTCGTCGGCGTTGATTGTTTCACGGCCTATTATGCGCGGCCGATCAAGGAACGAAACTTCGCGGGGTTCCGAGACCACCCGAACTTCACGTTCCACGAAATTGACCTGAGTGCCGACCCGCTCGCGGATGTCGTGAGCAACGCCGAGTACGTGTTTCACCTCGCGGCGTATCCGGGGCTGATGAAGAGTTGGACCGACTTCGACTTGTACAACCGCCACAATCTCGTGGCCACGCACCGGCTGTTGGAGAGCCTGAAAGGGCGAACGTCACTCAAGAAATTCCTGTATGCCAGCACGTCGTCGGTGTACGGTAAGTACGCCTCCGGGGACGAGTCGTTGCCGACGCGACCGAGTTCGCCGTATGGCATCACGAAGCTGGCCGGCGAGCAACTGGCGCGGGTTTACCTGGACGAATTTAACCTGCCCACCGTGGTGATGCGGTACTTCAGCGTCTACGGCCCGAGACAGCGCCCGGACATGGGGTACAACCTGTTCATCGACTCCGTGCTGCGGGGCAACCCGATCAAACTGACCGGGGACGGGCTTCAGGTACGTGGAAACACGTACATCGGCGATTGCGTCGAAGCCACCCAACTCACCGGGTTCAACGCGATGCCGGGCGAGGTGTTCAACCTGGGCGGCGGCGAGTTGACGACGATCATTGACGTGATCCGCAAGATCGAACGCATCAGCGGCAAGCCCGCGAAAATCGACCGCCACCCCAACCGCCAAGGCGACCAAGTCGCCACTGCCGCCGACGTGACGAAGCTGTACCGCCACCTCGGCTGGAAGCCCAGCACCGGCCTCGACGAGGGGCTAACAAAGCAGATCGAATGGCAGAAGTCGTTGCTCGGCTGATCTCATACCGAGCCACGACCGTTAGGGAGTGGCCCAACCTTGAACCCATGCTACGCTGCCCCGTAATTGCAACACACCGTTTTCAATGAGAGACGTTGGGCCACTCCCTGACGGTCGTGACTCGGAAGTTTTCAGAGAACAGAAATGGCTCATCGCTACGTCAACCTGTTCGTCTTCGACAGTCTCGCGGACTGGGAGTACGGCTACGCCGCTGCGGGCATCAACAACCCGGACATGCAGAAAGAACCGGGGCGATACAAAGTGCGAACGGTAGCGCTGCGATCGGACCCCGTGACCACAATCGGCGGGGTGCGGATTCAGCCGGATGTCACGCTCGATCAACTGACGACGGCTGACAGTGCGATGCTCATT
>JAYSXU010000590.1:0-1202 GCA_043716965.1 Fimbriiglobus sp. | reverse complement strand
CGTGACAGCCGCCGCTGTTGCAGCTTAACTTCGTGAGGATCGGTTCGATTTGATTGGCAAAGTTTATCGGCTGGGCGGTCTCCATTCCTTCGACCGTGACCGGCACCGCGACAGTCTTCCCCGCAACTGTGGCCTTGATTTCAGTGGCCCCGTTGCTCAGGGGATAAACCCGCCCGGTTGGATCGACACGAACGATCGCCGAGTTCGCTATTGCGTAACTCGCCGACCCCGACAGATCAACCAGTTGATCGGCGTTGCCGCCCGTTATTAAAAGTTGGGGCGCATCGTCGGAACCACGAATGGCCAGTTTTGGCGGGAAGGCAGTCAGGTTCGTGCCATCAGCCCCCAGCACCGTTGGCACGAACAACAATAGACTCAAACCAATTGCAACAAATCGCATCAGAAAAATCCCCAGAGGAGAACGGGGAGGCAGGTTGAACACACGGTCACACGCAACATTATAGCAAATTTTTTACAGCAATTCTTTGACCGTCTCGCGGTCGTCCAAAATATACATCGGGCGACCGCTGCCGTTCGGGAAGGTCGCGGCCGGATCGACGCCGATGGCACGATACAGCGTACTCATCAGTTGTGGCACGGTCACGGGTCGATCCTTCGGGCGTTCGCCGCGCTCGTTCGTGGCCCCGACCACTTGGCCCATTTTCATGCCGCCGCCGGCCACCATCGCGCTCATCGCCGTTGGCCAGTGATCGCGGCCCGCATTTCCATTGATCTTCGGCGTGCGCCCGAATTCACCCCAGACGACCGTGACCACATCGTCTTGCAAACCGCGATCGTGTAGGTCTTGAATCAAGTTCGCAATGCCACGGTCGAGCATCGGCAGTTGCTTTTTCAGCTGTGTGAAGTTGTTGCCGTGCGTGTCCCAACCGCCGTAACTGAGCGTGACGAACCCGACGCCCGCTTCGATCAACCGCCGGGCGGTCAGGAACTGCTCAACGCCCTTGTAGCGTTCCAGCGTCTTGGGGTCTTCTTTCTTCAAATCGAGGGCGTTGCGGGTAACACCGCTTGTCACCAATTCAAAGGCGCGTTCCGTGTAAGAATCAATCCCCGTCATCGTCCCGGTGGCGTCGATTTCGCGGCGAGTGTCGTCGAACGAATCGAGCAACGTTCGCCGGTCGTCGATCCGTTGTTCCGTCACGCCGTTGGCCATGCGCAAGTTCGCATTCCCCGGCCCGGACGGG
>JAYSXU010000589.1:0-10980 GCA_043716965.1 Fimbriiglobus sp. | reverse complement strand
CAGTGTTTTTTCCAAGAACACGGTCTGTGATAGGAAGTAACACACTCGACTTTACCACACATTGAACTAGTTCGATCGGGTCTTCCGGTTCGACCGCTTGTCTGGCTGACTCACGCAGACCGTAGTAGCCACCCTTGACCATAGTAGGGATTGGGTGGAGTTCAGTAGCAAAATCATCAGCAGCACGATAAAAATGGAATCTATTAACGTGTGTATTTTCCGCTGTCAGTGATCCATCTAATGTATAATTCGGTTCAGTGGCCATCCCGATGTCGAATCCAACGAACTGACAATGGCCGGTTTTCTGAGTGTATTCAGTGGGCAAGTGACGGAGGAGAGTGTTCATGATTTTTGATCCAATCCAGCGGCCTTAAGAGTCAGCGTCGTCTCTTCGCGGACAGCGTCCCATTCCGATAACCGAGCCATTGTCTCCTTTGCCGATTCCTGACCCGGCGGCAGATCGAAGTGGAAGGTGAAGCCGAACTGAATCCGGTCTTCCTTGCCACCGTTCTCCAACACGACGCTAATCGGTTTGATGTCTACCTTCATTCTGAATGAGCCAAAGTCCTTACTTAGGTAAGCACCGAATCTTGCGTTTGGCCCGTGGAATCTTTCAAAAAAGCCGCTTTCTTTCACTGCAAACAGGTCTCGTGTGACGGCTGGCATACCTCCCGGCTCTGGCACAAGGTGCCAATTGAAGTTCAGTCCGATGGCTAGGTAGGGTATGTGCGGGAGCTTGCCTATTAACACACCGAGTTTGTCTTCGATTAGCTTCTGCTGGAGCGAGGGTTCCACAGTTGGGATGAACTGCAATTGTTCTGGCAGTACCGCCAGCACAAACTCGTCCGTCACTATCTGTACGAGGTTTTCGGTGAATATCGAGTTGGCTTTCACGGTTCCTTCATAGTCAAGAATTCCATTGCGTGAAAGCCACATCTGGCTCAGGACACTCGGATTGAACTGTCGAGCTAACAGAACGACAACTGGTGGGTTTTCGGTCCAAGTCATATATGTCTCGCCCCGTGGTTGCGCTTAGCGGCGCGTAGCTTGTCCCGGTAGCCTATCGTTGCTTGAAGTCCATTCCCATAAATATAGTGGCCCAGTGTCTGCAAGAGCAGAAGTGATAATAAAGATTCTAGGCGAGTCAAGACCCCTTGACAATGGCTCCTCTCGCAAGACTCGTTCTGCTAACAACTTAGCACACTTTTGCTCTGGCTTAATGTGCAAACCATGAAGCTCAGATCGGGCAAATCGACCGGCCCGAATCCGAGAAAAAATCCAATCCGCCGTTAAACTGAGAAACTGAGCCGGAGCCTGATTTTCGCTTGACTTGACCACCCTGCAACCTAGGCTTGGTTTCGATACGACAAGAACACTAAGCCCCCGGCAGTCGGTCCCGTCCCGCGTACTCTCTGCTGGGGATGAATTCTCGATCCGTACTCCGGATCGTTTTCAGGAGGGGTCCGCAGACACTATGGCGAACCCAAATATTCCCCCCGACCCGCCCCCTTCGATTTCGGCGGCGGAATTACGACGACGGTTACTCGCCTCGACTCCTCCGCCAATGACCGGCGGTGGGCTGTCTCCTGGCGAGCTTGATAGCACCGCGCCGAACGGCATGGCTAGCTTTGGCCCGGATGCACTCTCCCGGCTCCGGCTGCCCGGTGGTCAACCGCAAGCCCCGGTTTCCTATCCCGCCGCTCCCACGACAGGCGAGCCGTTCCAGCCTCAAGCGTCGATCTCGAAACGGGTCTCCGCGTCCACCACGCCGGCGCCCGATGCAAACCCGGTCTATGGCGTACCCGGTTCTGGCGTTCAACGAAACCCTCCGTCCCGATCGACCCCGGATGCAACCGGGTCTGGGGTCCGGGGCTACACGAACCGCGCCCCAACGACCGACGAAACACCCCAAGCGATGGCCCAACGGCTTCGCAACGAGAACAAAGAGCTTCGCAAACTTCTGGACGAGATGAAGCACCTGCTTCAGGAAGCCAGCGACTCCGAACAGCAATACGCCAACCGGGAACAAGAGTTTCAAGCGGCCATCGCGGAACGCCAACGGCAGGTCGATGAACTCTCCACCCAGATGCACGCGATTGAAGAACAAATCGCTAGTGGAGCCTTGGCACCCCAGCAACCCGTCACGGTGCCAAAAAACCGCACGGAACTGGAAGAATGGGCCGACGAACTCGAACGGGACAGTGCGAAGCTAGCCCAAGAACGCAAAAAGATGGACAGTGAGCGGCAACAACTTCGGGAAGATGAAGAATCCCTCGAAAAGCAGATGCGCGGAATGGAAGTCGCAATGGCCCGCGAACGGGCGCTCATGGCCCGCCAGGAAACCGAATTGAAGCGATTGAGTGCGGAGATTCAGCACGAACTCGAAATCATGCAACGCGGCGACGCCACTCTCCGTGACCAAATGCAAAAGTTCCAACGCCGCGCCCAAGACGTGCTTCAAGGCAAAGTCGGCGGCAACAGCCAACAACAGCCCCCCGCCAACCCTGGCCGACGGTAGTAAGCAATCAACATCAACGCGGTTGGTGAAAACTCACCCGCCGCGCCCTTTCACAGATTCGCCCAGATCATCAACTCGTTTTATGTCCCGTAAGCATCCGGGTCCAACCCAACCGCGATCATATTGGCCCGCATTCGTTCAAGCTGCTCGACGGCATCATTGGCTCGATTCGCTTCGCGTGTGGCCCGATTCGCTTCGCGGGTGGCCCTGCGGGCTTCCGTTTCGGCCCGCTTCGCTTCCCGTTCCGCGCGATTCGCTTCTGTTTCGGCCCGTTTGCCGATCTCGATGAACGTCAGAAACCGCTGCCCGTTGGCACCATAAATGTGCAGGTCCGAACCAACCCGTTCAAACCGAATGCCGAGGCGTGGGCTGACGAACTGGGTCCAATCCTGGACCGGCGTCACGCCGCGATTCGTGAGGATGTCCCCTTCGAGAGTATTGGTCTCGGGGTTGTAAACATAAAACTCTTCCGCCCCGCAACTGAAGCAAAAGTCCCGCTTCTCGACCATCTCTTGGGCCGAGTTGCTCGGCGAGAAGATCTCGAACACCACTTGCGGAAAGATGTCGTCCTCTTCCCAAACCTTGTAGCTGCCCCGGTGCCCCTTCGGGCGCCCGAACGCTACGTACACGTCTGGTGCCAGGGACATCGTGGGTTCGCCTTCGACGGCATAGATGAAGTTGTCCATCGCCACGAACACATTCGGATCGTCCCGAAATTGCAGGTCGAGGTTGCCCATGATCGTGACGATCCACTCGGCCTGTCGGGTGTTCTCGGCCATCGGTTTCCCGTCCGATTCGGGATAGGAAACGGGTCCGGGCGGTAACGACCGAAGCGGTACAATCACGGCTTACCCTCTTCAAAACACTCTCAGTTCCGATTCACCAATTGCCACATTATCCCCGCCTCCACCGGCAGACAAGTAGCGAAGTGCTGCTGAGGTCCGGCGAACTACCAGCGGCGGAGAAAGTGTGGCCACACTCTCTCGTTACCGCCGTTGAACTAATTGCGTGTAGGTTCCATCAACTCGAACGTGAGTTAACCACCTACCAATCACGGAAATGCCTGCTCTCAGGTCGTGGGACCGGCCAAACCGATCGTGAAGTTGAGCGTTGTCGCCACACCGGGATGCACCGAGATGCTGATGCCTGGGGAGTAGCTGTAGGTCGAAGTATCCAGTTGGATCATCACATTGTAGGTGCCAGCCACCAGGTTGTTGAACGAGTAGGCTCCCGTCTCGGTCCACATGAACACCTCCCCGTCGTCCAACGTCCCGTTGCTGTTGGCATCAAGGTAGACGAGCACCTGTGTTAAGTTCACGCCGGCGTTGAAGAACACGGTTCCGCTGATGCTACCCGTGGAAGTCACCGGTGCGCCGCCGGTCCCGCGTGCCCACTCCTGGAAGCCGGAGTTCCCAGCGTAATGTTCGCCGAATTTGCTGTACAAGTACACGTAATCCCCGCCGCCGACAAACGCCGCTTCGGGGACGTAGAATAGCATGTCGCCGCCACCGCTACCGGGGTTGAGCCGGTAGTTCAACTTCACCCAATTGTCCCCGGTCGCGTCCAGATCGTACACCGGGCTTAATCCGCCGAGTGTGCCAGTCGCTGTGTTGTACCCTTGAAGATTCCCCACACTTCCCACGTAGACTCGAAGTTGATCGAGCGACAGCAGCGGTTGCGAACTCTTCTGGTTGATGTCGAGCAGGAATTCGCGGTATTGCTTACCGCCGATATTCACGCTCGGGATTTCCGACGTCTTGAGTGAGCGGGTGAAGTTCGGGCTTTTGTTTTCGTCGAACTGTAACGGCCGGGCGTCGGTGTTGTACCCCTGTTGCGTCGGCCCCTTCGCGGCGGCGCCTTGGACGCGGACGAAGGATTGGATCGCCCCGGTCCCCGTCGGCTGGGCGTCGAACTGCGCGAAATAAGCGTCGTTGACCCAACCGTTTGACCCGCGGGTGGTCAGGTCGAGTGGGGTCGCGTCCGGGACGGACCGCTCTTCAAGGTGTTCTACTCGCAACGAAACCGAAGATGAGCGTAATGACATTGTGTGACCTCTCGGGGATGAATGACGATTCTTCACAGTTGCGACCGAGGTAGGAAGGGACGGCGGTCACAGCACTGCATCGGGAATATAACTTCCGATCGTCGTCCGCTTGCCGTGTAGCGCGCCGAATCAGCGTTAAAAACCGGCGTCTGTCGGAGTCTCAGGCGCGCGGGTTAGGCGGTGTTCGTCTACCGCTTGAGAATTCAGACTTGCTCGTCACGCTGCCGCTTGAAGGGTGGTGAAAAGTGACCCAGGATCCGGTTAAGGGTGGTGATTTGTAGGTCGTGGTCGAGGAGGCTCGGCGACGAGGCCCGACAGGGGGCGGACACCGCACAAGCGGCGGAACTTGCTCCCTTCACGCTCTGATGTCGGGCCTCACAAAGCCTCGCCCACGACCTACAAACAACCGACAGCATTAACCGGAACGAGTAAGAGAGTTTGTCGAAAATGTGGTGACGCTACCGCAGTTCGAGCATTTTCGTTATCATTCTAGCGGTTTTTGTTAGCCCGACGCGCGCGCGAGGGGCCGACCGAACCCCTCGCTCGCGCGTCGGGCTAACCCGGACGCAACAGTGAAACGGAAAGTGCTTTAGTACCGCAGTTCGGTGCGGAAGAAGTAGTTGGTTCCGGGGCGGAAGAGTTGCGGAACCACAACGCCGGTGCGGGCGGTCAGGAGGTTGGCGGCAACGGGGTCGAGGTGTTCGCGGTAGAGCTTGTTGCCAATGTTTTCGACGCCACCCGTTAGCAACAAGTTCTTGTGAATCTGCCAGAATCCGCGAATGTCGAAGGTCGTGAAGCCGGGGGTGTTGATTTCGCCCAAGCTGGTGGCGACGGAGTTTTGCCCGGTGACGATCCGTGCGGACAGTTCGACCTGCCAACGGGGGATGTCGTCGGTGCCGTGGAGCCGGAACCCGAGGCGGGTTTCCATCGGCGGGATTTGTTGCAACGCTTCGGTTTGAGTGGCGGTGGACCGTGTCGCCGGGTCTTCACGCCGACTACTGTTGAGTCGAACGCCGTCGGGTTGCACGGCATTTCTGCGGCTATCGACATGCGTCTGGTCCACGCCCTGGACGTAACTGAGCGTCGCGAACGGCGACAGCCACTTCGTCACGTTGGTCTGCAAGTACATTTCCGTCCCGGCGAGCGTGGCCAGATCGGTGTTCGAGTAGACGATCTGCGACAACCCCAGCGGCGAAATTCGGTTCGCGTCAAACGTGATGTAGTCGTTGATGAGCGCGTAATACCCGGTAATCCCCGCGTTCAGGTACTCCGAGTTGTACCGCAAACCCACGTCGAACTGGTTCAGCCGTTCCTTCGAGATGTTGGGGTCGCCAATCGTCCGAGCCAAGCCCTGTTGCAAGACGCCCAGCAGCGGCCCGGCGGTGTAAAGTTCGGTGAGCGTCGGCGCCCGTTCCGCGTAACCGTAGCCGAGGAACAGCGTCGTTTCTTTGCTGAGCTTGTACTCCGCAGTCAGGAACCCCGCCAACAAAGTGAATTCCCGATCCAGCGAGGTCTGCCTCGGGTCAGTCGAGTAGATGATCGGATCGACCGCGAATCGGTTGGTCGTGTTCTGAGGGCTTTGCGGTTGCCCGAACAGGTCAATGTTTCCGGTAATAAAGCGGGAGTTGCTGCTGGTGCGAACGTAGTCGATGCGGCCACCGCTTTTCAGCTTCAGAGCTTCCGTGACCGGCAACATGGCTTCCACGAACAAACCGGGATTGATGCTGTTCGAGTTCGGGATGCTTTGCGATTGCGTCAACACCGTTTGCCCGGCAGCGTTCGTCGAACCCGGTCCGGGGCGAACGAGGGTCGGTGGCCCATTGAGTTGCGTGAACTGAATGTTTTCTTGCAGCCCTTGCCCGAAGGCGTTCAGGTCGGTCCCGAGCGTGAACGTCATTTGGTCTTTGTTGTTACCGAGTTGTCCTGCGAATCGGTACCCAATCGAACGCTCAGCAAATCGCGTCGTGGAATTATCCCGGAACTGGTAGTTCTGCGTATCACTGATTAGCCCCGTGATCGGATCACGAGTGGCGTTCGGTTCCGCGAACGAGAACTTGATGAGGTTGTTCACGAACGTCTGCTTCGCGCCGGCTCTCGTGCTGCCCGACGACACCGTTCCGTTGTACCACACATCCGTGGTCAGCCGGTTGAACGGCCCGAAGTCCGTGGCCACCAATCGCACGCTGTAGGCTTCGCTGTCCGAACGATCAATGTCGAAGTACAGCCCAGGGAACTCCAGGTTGTTCTGCACCGATCGAAGCCCTTTGAACTCGATCGACAGGTTCGACGTGATGTCGTAGCCGAACGCAACGTTGAAGTTGTTCGACAAATAACTCGCCGGGATTCGTGTCCCGTCACCGGCCTTGAAATCGTTCCCTTGCAGAATGTTGTAACTGCCCCGGAAGCCCCAATCTTGCCCCGCCATGCTGACCGATTGCAACCCGTTCCACTGGCTCCCGTTGGTTTGGTAGCCCGCACTCGTCATGCCATGAAACTCCGGGCCACACCCGTTTTTCGATCGCGGGGTGTTGAGCGTGGAAATATCGAGGAAGCTGAACGCCGGACCGAGTAACGAGGTGTACGGCCCGCGAATGATGTTCACGTCGCGGATCATGGACGGGTCGAACTTCGAGATCGGCGTATCCAGGTCGATGCGGCCAGGGAAGTACGGAGCACCATCGCCCACGGAATAAAACTGCCCGTTGCGAAGCCCACGAATCCGGGGATCGTTGACGATCGCGTTCCGTCGCTGCACTTCCACGCCACCCGCCGAATCCGACTTGCTCAACAACCCGCCCAAGTCCGTCGCGTTCAACGACGACGACGGCGACTGCGCCCCCGCCGGTGCCGTCACTTGGCTAGCCCCATCCGGCGCACTAATCGGCACCGTACTGGAGGAGCCAGACGCCTGCGCCACAGGCGCCGTGGTCGGCGGTGGCGTGGGTGCGGCAACCGGAGCGGACGGGGCAACCGGAGCACCTGTCAATGGTTGTTGAACCGAACCTTGTTCGGGAATGTCCTGAACGGGAATGATAATCGGTGATTCGATCGGAGCGGGTGATGCTGGCTTTTGTTGTCCAACCGCAAACCCACTCGCAGTCACTAACACAGCCAGTGAGTAGAGCATGTTGCGAAGGTGTGCTCGTCGCATTTTCCTGACCCCTTCGATAACAACAAAAATCATCAGACTTCTTGAAGAAGCCCGTGACGGTGAGAACCGCGACACAATCGCTGCTTGAGGGAATATCGGAATTGCGGACGTAGTAAACTGAGTCAAAACCGAACAAACATGATAAACAGGACAGGCTGCAAAACTCCGTCGTTGTGCAAAATGCGTAGATCGTGATTATTGAGTGTGCGGGTTAGGGCCGCGTTAGCAACGCTTTATTAATCCGGTCCGCGTCACTTTTCACCAGTAACCAGTTAAATTTTACGCGGAGATCCTTCAAGGAATCGTAGGCACTCTGTTTCGATTCGGGAATGATTGTTTCGTGCTTGAGAACGGCTTCCAAACACTCTAAGGCGAAGGGTTCTTCGATTCTGAGGTTTGCCGTCTGCTGCAACTTCAGAATCGTAATCAGAGCCGCTTGTAACGACTCCTTCGATTTCACCACGTCGTTCGATGTGACCGCCTCCATGCCCTTGAAATAATCCCCCAAAAAAAAGTACGCGGCCTGATCATTCTTCCCTTTGGTGTCGGTGAGTTTTTCAACGCAGTCGGTCAAAACAGTTCGCCATTTTTCCACACCAGTATCATTTTGAATGCGGTCGAGTGCCAGTTTTGCCCGGACGGCAACAGACAATGTCACAAACTCACGAGCGGTCGCACTCTCTGCGGTCTCTTTGATACCGGCTGACAATAACGTCTCCGCCTCGTCATACTTTTGGTCGTGCAGCTCAATCCGAGCCAACCAATATCGTGCTTGGATCAGGTATTCGGGCTTCGCGTCAGACTTGTTAAGTACAATTTGTAGCGATGTCCGGGCGTCGATCAATTTGTCTTGGTCGGCAGCGCCGAAAATAACAGCACGATAGATGCACCGTCCGATGTCGATCCGATACTTGATGCGGTCATCGTCCTTGATATCCACCCCTTTGATTGGGGTCATAAATTCAAGTGCTTGCTGATACTTGGTTTTAGAATCCGTCCGGCAGAACCATGCCAAATCTTCAAGAATTAGCCCCCGTTGGTTGGCATCAATGTACCGCTTCTGTTCGCGGAACGAATTTGATTTTTCGCTACTTCGCAGGGCTTCCTCAAGGTACTGCTGGACAACGGCGGTCTCACCGCCTGATTTTGCAATCGCGTTGGCCAAACTGAACAAGTACTTGCTTCGTGCGTCCCATGTGTTCGGGCTTTTCCGGTCCCCCATTTTTACGCACGCGAGTTCAAACTGCTTTGCGATTGAGACCGCTTGCTCACGATTCATATCAAACGATTTTGCGGGGACGGGTAACACAACGCCTACGAGCACACGGAACTCAACCCCGCCTGCCGTCGCAAGTGTGAGGTGGGCCAAGTAAGGACTCGGGTTGGCTTTTGTTGCCGTTACGGCGTTCCGGATCATCTTCTGCCAAGCTTCGTTCTTGGCCTCGGCGGACGTGGACTTAGCGAGGTCACCGTCGCCAACGAACCGCCAGAATGTGGCATAGGCATGGCACGCAAGTGCTTCGGCCTTGTCGGGCGAATCAACGGGCAGTTGATCGGTAATAGTCTGAAATTTCTCAGCGAGTTCTGCCGGTTTAGGCCCGTCCGAAAGGTACTGATAAAGGTCAAACTGGTAGTTCGCAAGCTGCAACAACAGACTTGCTGTCCCGGCTTCGGGTGCGACCGATGCGGTATCAAGTTGCAAGGCCGGGTTCACGAACTCCTTGCGAACCAACTTGGCGTACCGAGTGTTGAACTCGGCTTCCTCTCCGTTCGTCGGTTTGGTTTTTCGCTCCCGGTCCATCACGCGAATGGCGAAGCGCACGGCTTGGCTGTAGGCGATGAGCTTTTGGTCATTGGACTCGGACTTCTTCGCTTTCAGCGCAACGAACGCCAGCGCCGCGTCCAAGTCGTCGGCTGCTAACTTCGTGTCGTCGATTTTTACGCGGTCAAGTAGCTTCGTATCGGCTTTGGCTAGATAGCAATGCATCGCAATGTCGGAGCGTTTGTATCCGGTCAGTTCATCGGCGAGTTGCAGCCATTGGGCGTGAGTGCTATTTGCAGAGTACGGGTTCTTGGCGAACTCATTGATGGCTTGAACCTTGACTTGCTGCGATTTCGCTGCCTCAAACAGCACTTTGGCGGCGTTGGCCTTGCGACTGACAGTGTTGAGCAATTCCGGTGGGTTCGTTTGATAGAGTTGGACCAATCCATCAGCGTGGATTTCAACAGCCTTTTTGAATCCGTCACCCTGCCTATTGTAACAAAAATTCAGATACTTCTCGAACTGAAGGAGTTCCTTCTCTTGAGGCAATTTGCTGGCTTCTCGAGCAACTGTCAACAGCTTGTCAATTTGCGATCGGTCTTGTGGCGTTGCAGACAATTTCGCTTCGAGGGCCGCTGCGTTGGCCCAACCGTTGGCGTGGTCTTTGTCGCACTCTTCGGCGATCGTGGCCCAGTTCGGAACGTCTTGATTCAATTGAGTCCGGACGTGGTGACCGAGCGAAACTTGGTAGTTCGTGTCGATCAATTTAATCTCCGTCGCTGTTGCTTCACCGGCGGTCCAGTCCTTCGACCGATTGCGAACCGCTTTCAAGTCGCCGATTGGCTGCTTGCCCAGACGCATGGATTCCAGCGCCAACGCGCCGGCCAGCGGCGGGGCCTTTTCGGCTGTCACGGTGGCTTGGAGTTGTTTCAATGCGGTCGCATCATTTGGCTTTTCGACCGCTTCTTGCCACGCTTTCGTTGCATGGGATAGTGCCACAACCTCTAATGATTTCGGATCACTCGGCATGGGGAGGGTGTCGAAATCCTTTTTTGCATCGTCAATCGCTTTCAGCAGGTCTTTCACCGCCGGGATTGCTGTCCCCGCGTCAACGGATTGTAGCGACTGAAAAGCTTTGTTGAGTTGCTTCACAGGTGTCGCGGTCACGTCATGGAAGTGCCACGCGAACACGGTTCCTTGGGCTTCAGAGGTGAGCATTTTGTACCGTTTATCGGTCACAAGAATGCGGCTGACCGCCGGTTGAAGTTTGGGCTTCTGACTGCCGTGCTGAATCAGATTTTGCAAGAATCGGTTCAGCCCGTCCGGGTCACTGACGAATTTGTTGATGGCGTCTGTTGCCGTCGTTTCCAGCGTGTTCGGAGAGGCATCGGCGACATTCTTCCAAGTCTGCTGGAACTCCGTGTTCGCCACGTCGCGCGGGTCAACTTTGGGCGGGATCGTGTTGTTCCCGTCATCGTCCGTGACCGTTTTTTCGGTCGGTTCTG
>JAYSXU010000588.1:0-1207 GCA_043716965.1 Fimbriiglobus sp. | reverse complement strand
CCGTCATCGAGATCCCAACCGCGCCGAGCAAACTGGCTGCTTGTGCCGCTCCGGGCAGGATGTTGATGTCGGTTTCATCCGTCGGCTTGTCACCCGGTGGGACGAGCATCATGCGGTTGGCGTAGGGGATGTTCGGGAGGTAGCGTGCAATCGTAAACGATAACGCCACGGCGCCCATCATCCCAAATAGATATTGTCCCATTTTCCCGCCCAGGCGGGTCCACTCCACGGCTGTCGTTGGGAAACCGCCATCAGTGGTGCCCACGGTTGCTAGCCCCAACGCTCCCAACATTAGCACGACGCCCACGATTCCCGGCACGCCAAACCCTGGGAAAACGAAGACCTCCATCAAGATCAAAATTAGCCCCATGATGAACAGCAGCGCGGCGAGTACGGCCACTTGCCCGCTGAACTGCGTGTGTGCCCAGAACACCAAAATGAAGCACAACGCGGCCACGATGCCGGGCACGGTTGTGCCGGGGACTTTGAGTTCGAGAATCAACCCGGTGAACCCGATCACGACCAACAACACCGTGACCATCGGGTTCTTCAAAAAGTTGGCGAACCGATCCAACCACGCGGGTGTGGCGTCGCGGACCTTGCTGCTATCGAGACCGTATTTGGCATACAACTCGTTCGGCTCGCGGGTGTCCGTGGTGAAGCGGACAAGCCCCAGCTCCTCGGCTTGGGTCGCGCTGAGTTTCAGCAGTTGCCCTTTGCCCTTGACCGATTTTTCAACGACCCACTCGGCTGCGATACCTTTGTCCTTATCTTGTTGAAACTCGGTGTCGGTCATCAACCGGCGAACTCGTCGGTCACTCTTCTTGTGAACTCGGAGGATTTCGCCGTCCTTCTTGAGCATTCCTTCGACGAGTAGCGGCGGGTAACCTTGCCGTTCCGCGAGTTCCCGCAGGCTGGTCACCCAGAACTCTTGATTCTCTTTCATCATCAACTTGCCGGTGTTGGTGTCGAAGTCGCCCAACTCCGCTTCGAGCGGACCGTCGCCGTTCTGGCTGGCATCCTTCCGCTTGGACATGACGATTTCCGAACAGCCCAGCGCGACGATCGCGGCCGTGTCCGGGGCGCCGTCAGGCACGAAGCCGATGACGCGGATGCCGTCGTCGCTTTGCTGAAACTCGATCAGTTTCTCGGCGAGTTCGCGGGCGGCTTGCGGGTCACCGCCGTGGCATTCGAGTTGGAGGAAAAA
>JAYSXU010000587.1:0-11026 GCA_043716965.1 Fimbriiglobus sp. | reverse complement strand
CGCCCATGTTGTTTTGGAACGCACCACGGTCGAACTCGGCAAGCTCACCGAGTTTGACCTTCAAGCTTAATTCATTGGCGCCGCGCTTGACACGAACTGTGATCGTTTCGTTCGGTTTGAACCCATCCAGGACTTCAAACAGTGCTTCACGGTCACGAATCGTCTGTCCTGCCACTTCCGAAATAATGTCGTTGACTTTGATTCCCGCACGGGATGCAGCGGTATCAGGTCTAACATCCTTGATGATGACGCCTTCATCTTCCGCGTTCATCAAGTTAGAAATACCCAAATATCCCTTGTTGACGTTCATAATCAGGGCTTGTTCGCCATAAAGCTTGCGGGCGGGCGCACTGACAACCCCAACGGCAATGGGTTCGGACGACTTGATGCCGGGGACCGCAACCCAATTGCCCACAATGCCAATGTCTTCTTTGGCGAACGAGATCGGTTTCAAACTGTCCGTGTCGATTTTGAGTAACACGAGGTCCGAGGGTTTGTGGTACCCGACGCGCTTCGCATCGTAGGATGTGCCGTCTCGCAGGACACAAGAAAGCTCTCCACGCAGCTCACTGCCTTTAGTCAGGATGTAACCATTTTCGGAGACAATCGTGCCCAAGTAAGCATCTTTGCCGTCCGATTGAACGCGAACGACCGAATCGAGAACGGGCGAGACGACATCAACAAACAACGTTAGTAACCGCTCTTTGCCCTTGTCGGGTGGTGCGGTGAGGGCGAAACCGACGTTGGCGGTGGCGATGAGCAACCCCATAGTGACCGTGAAAAGTTGAAAGGGGCGGGTAGTCATTGGCGTCCACTCCGGATGAAGAAGTCGTAGCGGAATTACATGAGAGGAAGTTCTACTCTTTGGACTTTGCAGCTTTGCGGCCCAGCTTCACAGTCAGCTTAACCGCTTTGCCGTCACGTTGCACTTCTAAGATTACGCGGTCGTTCGGTTTTGATTGCAACAGGAGATCCTTGAGGTCGTCACGAGTGTGGACTTTTTCGCCGTTAAACTTGGTGATGATGTCGCCTTCAACCATCCCCGCTTTGTCGGCAGGGCTGTCTTTCGTCACGTCGCTGACTGTTGGCGTTTCTTCATCGAGATCGAGCGTCGCCCCCAGTTCGGCCGTCGCTTTGCCAATTTCTTCACTCTTCAGCAGTTTCTCCCAATCCTCTTGGAAGGAGTCAATCGGAACGTGCATGTTGTAGTTGATAAACAGCCCGATTTTGCTGTGAATCCCGATGAGTTTGCCGTTGAGATCGAACAGAGGGCCGCCAGAATCACCCCCCACGAGGGTGCAATCGGATCGGAGTGTCACATCGCTACGGTTGAAGTTTTCAAACCGACCGACCCGTAACGGCGGCGGGCGTTCTTGCTTGGGGCCGCCGTGGTGCCCGAGTGAAAGAACCCATTGGCCTTTTTTTAACTCGGCGGATTTGCCGAGTTCAACTGCCGGCCATTTCCCGTCCTTTGCTCCCGGCCATTTCGCGTCTTGTGGCGGCGGGTCAATGATCCGGACCATGCCACTGTCAATTTTGGCGTTCGTTCCGAGTGACTTCGCTTTCACCCGTGTTCCGTCCGACAAGATGACCCAGACCCGTTGCCCCGGTTTGCCGATCACGTGCGCGGCGGTCAGCACCAACCCGTCTTCGGAAACGATCACCCCACTGCCGGCACCCATGCCGACCAAGAGTCCCACGGTCGATCTTATTGCGGGCGTGGTGATCGCTTTAATCTGTTCCTGAAGCGCTTTCAGTTCTTCAATTGTTTCCGGTGACGTATTCCGGGTGGCGTCCCAAATCACCTTTGTTGGTTCGGCTCGAAGGGAACAATTCAAGCCGCCCGACATCAGGACGATGGGGATGAGAACTGCCAAACGAGACAAACGCATGAGTGCCATGATTTCCCTCTTGATCGCATTCACACAGAAGCCGTGCAAGCCTAGCCCATAAGCGGGCATGTTGCCCGGCTCTGTTCGGAATCATCTACCTGTATAGAGTGCCCCAACTGGTCCTGTGTTTCAGTATCTTTTCCGCAATTCCGATCATTTTTCTGAGGAACAACCACGGGTTGTGAGGCACACCGGCGTGGTCGCACTGGTTTTGGGATCACGTTTCGTAGGTAATTCGCCCATGTTTCGCTTGCCGACTGATACGATCCGTGGCGTACAACCCGGCCAGAACGAACTCCACGCACGAGGCCCGCATCGCGTCGCTTTCACTCACGTTCACTTCAAACGCTTTGTCCCAGGCTTTCGGCGCGCGCTTCAAGCGCTTCGCATACTCCGCTGATGGTAACATGTCACCGACCTCGATCTTCACGCCCTTGCCAAAGACTTCGGCGATTTCATCGAGACCATGTTTGTCAACATATTCGTCGAACACCACACCAATCGCCTCCGCGACGATGGATTCTAGCACCTGCTTCTCGGACATTTGATGAGTGCCCATCAAATCCAGTTCGAGCTTGCCAAGCGACGACGATGTCAGGTGCCCCAGATCGCTGATGCGTGGCACGGCGGGTTTCTCGCCCAGGATCACACCACGATGTCGTGCGGAGGCCACCATTGTGCGGAAGTTGGCGATGCTGAACCGTGCGCTGACACCACTGGAATGATCGACATACTTCGACTTGCGTGCCCCGACGCTAATCTGCTCGATAATTTCCTTCATGAAAAACGGCACGGCGACGGGGAACTCGCCCCCGAGTTCCATCTCGGCTTCCTGTTCAAAAATCTGAATGCCCAGCGCCCGTTCCTTGGGGTAATGCGTTTGGATCAAGGAGCCGATGCGGTCCTTGAGTTGTGGGATCACTTTGCCCGAGCGATTGTACGTGCTGGGGTTCGCGCTGAACAGAATCAAAACGTCGAGATCGAATTGAATCGGGTAGCCACGAATTTGCACGTCGCGTTCTTCAAGAATATTGAACAGGCCGACCTGAATGAGTTCGTCGAGTTCCGGGATTTCATTCATGGCGAAGATGCCGCGGTGCATCCGGGGGATCAACCCGAAGTGCAGGGCGTCCTCGGCGGACATGCTCGTGCCAGCGGCGAGCTTTGACGGGTCGATCTCGCCGATAATGTCCGCGAACTTCGTCCCCGGTGCCAAGCGTTCAGCGTATCGGTCCTTGCGATGCCACCACGCGATTTTGACTTTGTCTTCGGGGGTGTTGGCGATCAGGTCTTTGCCGACGCGGGTAATCGGGTTGTACGGGTCTTCGTGAACGGGCGAACCGGGAATGTCCAGGTACGGCACGTGTTCATCCAGGTACTTCACAAGGGATCGCATCAGCCGGCTTTTTGCTTGGCCCTTTTCCCCTAGGAATAGCATGTCGTGCCCGGCGAGCACCGCGATGTTGATTTCCGGAATCACGGTTTCTTCGTACCCGACGATGCCGGGGAACAGGTCGTCCCGTTGCTTCAGTGCAGCCAAGAAGTTTTCACGCAGTTCGTTTTTGACGGTTTTGGGTTGCCAGCCAGAATCACGGAGCTGTTTCAAAGTTACGGGGCGGGTAGCGGTCACCGACATCTCCTTCGGACGAAATCCAATATCTGTACAATGCGATGTACCATTGTAGGCAACCGGATTCGCAAGCAACAACCGAATCCGGTTGCTCGGAACTCGACACGAGATATCACCGATGACCAATTATCCGTTGAACGAACAGAAACTCATCTACCGCGTATTGCACCAGCATCTGACGGCACACCCCGAATTGATGGATTGCACGTTCTTGGATGATCTCCAATCCAACTTGCAAAAAGCAGCCCAAGCTGACGGCGTCGATGTTGCCGACCACGGCGCGTGGGACACTTGGCTTGGTAACGAAGTCGTTGGGTGTGACGTGCGGGTGGCAAAGCGACAGGTGATTGGGTAATCCGGAGTTGCTCCCGTATGTGCGGTTCTATCCTCATCGCTGCGAATCTTGGGCCGGGCTTGTCCGCCGACTTCGTCCCATTTTTCGTGGGTGCCGTTGTGGCACTTGTTGGCGTCGGCGCAGTGTGTGCAATTTTGCACTTCACGGGTTGGAAGTTGAACCGGAAGAACAAACCGGAACGCATTTTGAAGTTTCAAAAAGCCTTGCTGCGGGTCGCGCGAATGCGTGGCGATTGGGACCACACGCTCCGTGAAATCACCGAGGTCGTTGCACGAACGATCAACGTCGAACGGGTCGGGGTTTAGCTACTTACGGAGAGTCGTGAAGAACTGTGTTGCGAAACACTATTTATTCGACAAAGCGCCGAGCACCAAACCGGGACACACCTCAAAACGCGGCAGTATCCAAAGTATTTTACCGCGTTGAATCAGTCACGGGGCTTTGCGTCTCGGGACGTGTCACGGGACGAACGCACGGCGGCGTTGTACAAGCCGTACTTTGAAAAATTGGGCGTTCGCTCCACACTCGACTTGCCCATCCGTGTGGAAGGTCGGCTCGTTGGGGTGCTCTGCCTGGAACACGTCGGCCCGCTTCGAGATTGGCATGACGACGAAGATGACTTTGCCGGCGCGGTCGCCGACCAAATCGCGTTGCTTTTGGTCGCAAACGACCGACGGGCAGCCGAAATCGCGCTCCGAGACAGTGAAGAAAAATTCTCACGTGCCTTTCGGTGTATCCCGGATGCCATCATTATCACGCGAACCCGTGACGAACAATACCTTGATATGAATGAAGGGTTTTTTGAAATCTCAGGGTACACCCGCCAGGACGTCTTGGGCCGCACGGTGACCGAACTCAACTGGGCGAAGCCGGGCGACCGAACCGGGTTGATGGTGGCCTTTCAACAAGAGGGTCGGCTTCGAGATTACCCGGCCCACCTCCGACGCAAAGACGGTGAACTCCGGGATGTTCTCGTTTCAGCGGACCCCATTGTCATTGGTGGTGAAGCGTGTCACGTGAAAGTGATTCGGGACGTCACGGACGCGAACCGTTCGGAAAAAGCCTTGCGGGAAAGTGAAGCGAAGTTTGCCAAAGCGTTCCGAGCCAGCCCCGACATCATTACCATCGCGCGCGTCAGCGATTCGACTTTCGTGGATGTTAACGATAGCTTCTGTCGTATCAGTGGGTATACCCGCGACCAAGTGATTGGTCGGCCCTCGGTGGGACTCGTCTATTCTGATGATTTCGAACGGGAGCGTGTGCTCAAATTGATGACGCACAAAGGGTCATTGCGGAACTACGAGACACGCGGCAAGCGGCGGGATGGAAGCGTCTTTGATGTCATTTGTTCGGCGGAATTCGTGGTCATCAACGACGAGCCGTGTTTGCTTGCTGTAGTCCGCGACATCACGGAACAAAAGAAACGGGAACGGGCGGTCCGAGAAAGCGAAGAGAAATTTGCCAAGGCGTTCATGGCCAGCCCAGACGCGATCGCAATCACAACCGAGAGTGACTCGACTTTTGTGGATGTCAATGACGGCTTCTCTCGATTAACGGGCTTCACGCGGGATGAAGTGATCGGTCTAAAAGCAGTGAACTTGATTTATTCGGCCCACCCGGATGCGCGGGTTCAAATTATCGCCAATCTCCTGGCCGGTCAGCAACTCTGGGAATTGGAAACCCAAACCCGACGGAAAGATAGCAGCCTTGTTCACACGAGCGTATCGGTGGAGCGGATCGAAGTCAAAGGAATACCGTGTTTGTTGAGTGTGACCCGCGACATTACCTTGCGGAAACAACATGAACGGACGTTACGTGAATCGAACGAATTGTTGGAATGCCGCGTCGAAGAACGGACGGCGGAATTAGCCGAAGCGAAAGAGCGGGCCGAGTCCGCGGATCGACTGAAATCCGCATTTCTGGCAACGATGTCGCACGAACTCCGCACGCCGCTGAATTCGATCATCGGGTTCACGGGCATCTTGTTGCAAGGACTCGTTGGGCCGCTCTTGGACGAACAACGTAAACAATTGGGCATGGTCCAAAACAGTGCCCGCCACCTGCTGAATCTGATTTCGGACGTACTAGATATTTCCAAGATCGAAGCGGGACAATTGGAAATCGAGCGCCGACCGTTTGACGCCAAGGAATCAATTCATCGCGTGATCGAAATGATCCGGCCAATGGCGACGAAAAAAACGATCGGGTTGACGGTTGGCATCTGTGATGGTGTTGGCAGCATCAACACCGATCGGCGGCGCTTTGACCAGATCCTCATCAACCTTGTCAACAACGCCGTCAAGTTCACGTTACGCGGCGAGGTCAAATTGTTGTGTCAGACGGACGGCCAGCGACTAACAATTCAAGTAACCGATACCGGCATCGGGATCAAGACAGAAGACCTCACGAAGCTGTTTTTGCCGTTCCGGCAAGTTGACAGCGGCCTGACACGCAAGCATGAAGGAACCGGATTGGGGCTTGCGATTTGCCAAAAACTCATGAAAATGTTAGGTGGCCAGATTACCGTCTGCAGTGAATGGGGCGTCGGCAGTACCTTTACTTTCTGGCTTCCACTAGGAGGCGTAGCGGATGCAACCGACGATCCTCATCATCGAAGATAACGAGCAAAACCTGTATTTGACACGATTTATCCTGGAGCAGCGGGGCTACAAAACGCTTGAAGCGCGGGACGGCCCGTCTGGGATAACATTGGCACAGGCATCCCCACCAGATTTAATTTTGCTCGACATTCAACTTCCCGAGATGGACGGCTATGCGGTAGCGAGGAATTTACGCAACATCGCATCGTTGCACACAATTCCGATTGTCGCTGTGACTTCCTATGCTATGGTGGGTGATCGAGAACAAGTGTTGGCGAGTGGGTGCGATGGCTACATCGAAAAACCAATTAATCCCGACACGTTCATCACTGAGATTGAAACCTATCTCCATCGGCCACGAGGTTCGTTATGACTCAAATCCTCATCGTGGACGACAATGAAGCCAACCGCTATTTACTTGAGACGCTACTGCGGACTTCGGGATTTTCGGCTGTTTGCACGACAGACGGACGAGAAGCGTTGTCGGCGGCAAAACGCACCCCGCCCGACTTAATTATCTCCGACGTGCTCATGCCCGTCATGGATGGTTTCGCGCTCTGTCGGGCGTGGCAACTTGATGACGGCCTACGTTCGATCCCCTTCGTTTTTTACACCGCAACGTACACGGACCACAAGGATCAAGAGTTCGGCCTCAACTTGGGCGCGGTGGCCTATCTGATTAAACCCGAGGAACCTGAAGTCCTCCTCCGCAAAGTTCGGGACGTCCTGGCTGCACGGAACTCCGTTCCCCTGGTTGCGAAACCGCCCATCATCGAGGAAGCCGTTTTTTTGCGGGAGTACAACTACTCCTTGGTCCACAAACTTGAACACAAGATGCTTCAACTCGAAGAATCCAACCGGGAACTCGAGCTTGAAGTCAAAGAACGTCGATTGACGGAAGTGCGGTTGCGACAACAAACCCGATTACTCGACATGGCATCGGACGCCATTATTTGTCTCGGCTTGGACGGCGTGATTCGCCACTGGAATCGGGGCGCGGAACGGGTCTTCGGCTGGTCAGAAATGGAAGCGCGCGGCCAACGATGGGACGGGCTGTTCGGGCCGCTGCCGACTCCCATCCAAAATGCGCTCAACTTAACTGCCGAGTCCGATTGGGTCGCCGAACTCACGTTGATGACCAAAGGGCAACAGCCCGTCATTGTCGATAGTCGGTGGACGTTGGTGAAGGACGAACAAGATCTGCCGCAAAGCGTTCTGGCGGTCTGCACCAATATCACCCAGAAGAAAATGCTGGAGGCACAATTCTTGCGCAGCCAGCGGATGGAAGTCATCGGCACGATGGCCAGCGGGATTGCCCACGACTTGAACAACATCCTAACGCCAATCGTTGTCGCCACGCCGATGCTCCGGCGGAAACTTCCCCCCAACGTGGATCAAGAATTGTTCCGGGTGATCGAATCGAGCGCGGAGCGCGCCACGGGTGTTTTGAAGCAACTGCTTTCGTTCGGCCGCGGGATGAAATGTGAACGGGTCGTGGTGCAGATGGAACTGTTGATCGCGGAAGTGGTGAGCCTTGTTACCCAGACCTTTCCCAAAAATATCCGCATCGCTTCCCACATCGCGGCCCAATCACCGCCACTTTTGGGTGATACGACGCAGTTGCATCAACTCCTGTTGAATTTGTGTATCAACGCACGCGATGCCATGCCTAAGGGAGGAGTGATCGAGGTCCGGACGGACCTTGCGGAATTCTCGGTGACTCCCGCTGGAAACCTGAGCGAGTTGAAACCGGGGCGGTACCTGAAACTCACGGTGTCCGATACCGGCTCCGGCATCCCGCCCGAAAACATACCCAAGATTTTCGATCCCTTCTTTACAACTAAGGACATCGGTGTGGGCACCGGACTCGGCTTGGCGACGGTGCAAACGATTGCGAAAAGTCACGGCGGTACCGTCGTCGTCAGCAGCCAACTGAATCAGGGGGCGCGGTTTGATGTCTACCTACCCGCCTTCGTCGAAGAACCCACTACTGATGGCAGCATGAAATACGATGCCGTTAGCAGTGGGTTCAACGTAACGGGGAACCGGAAGAATCCCACTCGGGTCTTGGTTGTTGATGACGACCCCGCGATCCGGGAGATCGTCCGCGCACTGCTGGAATACCGTGGCTATCGGGTTTTGTTGGCGACCGATGCACCGGAAGCGTTGCGACTGGCAAAAGATCACAACCAGCAAATCGCGTTGATCTTGGCCGATATCACAATGCCTTACATTGATGGGGTCGCGTTGTTTCGGATGTTACGGGAAGCGTCGATATCTGTACCGATCGTGGCGATGAGTGGCTTGCGGGATTCGGAACACGATGTCACCCTGGCGAATCTCGGTGTCAGACACTTCTTGCCAAAACCATTCACCGGCGAGGAACTCATTCAGGCGATCGAAGGTGCCATCCACACGTGAAGTCGTGAAATCACCGCAACTCGCTAACGTCACGCAGTCGTGCCGCAATTCGCTGGCCATACGCTGCCATCGACAACACCTCTTCGACATGCCGCTTCCCACGTTGGCCGACTGCCTTCGCCTCGGTTTGGTTCTTGAAAATCCGGCGTAGCAATTCCGTGGCATGAGTAACAGACGGCTCCGCCCACAGGCACCCCTTGGGGTACGGGAAAATATCATCGACGATTTCGACCCGGTGGTAGTCCACTAGGTACGACGTCTCGGGCGTCATGAAATCCGTGTTGCCCGAGTAGTTCGTTGCCACCACGGGCTTGCCCATCAACATCGACTCGGCCATGCCAAGCCCCAGCCCTTCCGAGCGGTGCAGCGAGACATACGCATCCGCAGTTTGCAGCAACGCCAGCGTATCGTCACGGGAAAAGACTTGGTTAATCAGTGTGATGTTGGGGTGCGTTGTGGCAACTTGCAACTTCGCAAAGTCCGCCGGGCGGCTCTCACCGCGTGAAACCTTAATCACCAAGTGGACGGGTTCACCGTTGCGAAACGCCTGTTGAAACGCCGCGATCACGGCCAGTGGGTTTTTACGCATCATCACGCTGCCCATGTCGAACGTGACTAAAAACAGGAACCGATCGTCGGGGAGTTTGAAGTAGGAACGTGTTTTGGACGCAAAAATTGGTAGCTCAACGCCGGGCAGCATCGGGACGACCGGGACCATCACATACTTCCGAAACGTCTCCGCGATGAACCGAGTCGGCGCCCAGACTTCGTCCGGCCAACCAAGTTCATCAACCCAGTCCTGCGGCAGTTCTTCGAGTTCCCAGTACCAAATCGCAATTCGCCGAACCCCCTTCCGCCAGTGAATGCCAGACTTCTGCAGCCAGAGTTTCGGCGTGCTGTTGACGGCCGCGATGTAAACGGTGTGGTCGAACAATTCCACCCCCCGGTACGCCTCCGGTTCTTGCCAGTTGTACTCGTACAGCACCGGCATGTCGCGCAGCGTGGTTCGTCCCCCGCTTGTTTTCAACGCGCGGTCTACGCCAATCGCAGCCTCCTGCAACCCCGACGGATACCGGAAGTGGCCCATAATGTTCGCGCCCGGAGTGTTCGGCAGCCCGTCGGTGACGTTGGCGCGAAGTTCTTGATACCACTGTTCCGAAAGTGCCGGTCCGTTCGGGGTCGCCCGCACCCAGGATTGAACGGCGTCGGCATCGCCCGAACAGGCGGCACCAATTGGAAACGATTGTTTCCCGTCTTCCAGCACTCGGCGGTAGAGCGACAACTCGTCCCACGGGCAGTATTGCCGAGGCAGTTGGGCGGCGTCCAGCCAGCGGCCACCGGCACCGTGTTTCGTCCGCAAGAATTGTTTCAGGGCGGTCCACCCGAACACGGTCAACCCGTGGGGCACCGCTTCTTGCCAAAACGGGTTCGATAAATAGCTCTTGACCAAACCCCGATCGGGCAGTTCGTTCAACTCAAAGAGTTCCCAGAGACCTTCCTCGATCGTGATGCCGTAGGTCGTTGTGCCGTGCACAATCAGCCAGTGCAGGTACCCAATTCGGTCGGGATGCGGTGTCAACGCCAGGGGGAAGTGGATCTCCCGGAGGTCTTCACGCAGTTCGTGAATGCGTTTGACCCGCTCCCCGCGATGCCCCGCGAACGCAGCCCGAATGTTGGTACGCGCCGCTTCAGAGAGGCCGTGCTGCTGAAGTAGCCATTCGCGGAAGTTGTCCCGTTGAGTGAGGGCGTCCGGAAAGCGGGCGCGCAGTTTGGGACTACTTGCAAGCGTGGCGAGGGTGTACCGAATGGCACCGGCTTCGTCGGTGGCCGCCTGTGCTAGCTGATTGTGTAACGGTGCAACCCCAAGCGACACGAGATGTTCGTTGAGCCTGCGAAGGTCGTGAATGTCGAAAAGCGTTTCGTCCGTTTCGCCACGCCACCAGTCCTGCAACCGCCGTCGCAATCCCCGAGCAAACCACGTCGCCAACTCGACCGGGTTCCGCATGTCGAACTTTCTGTTCATGGTTGTTCCTCAGGATTTCGTTATTCCAGGCGAACCGGCTGCGTAAGCTGCCGGGTGACAACCTTCCACCCGATTGTGGCGGACCACCCGGCAGCTTACGCAGCC
>JAYSXU010000586.1:0-3641 GCA_043716965.1 Fimbriiglobus sp. | reverse complement strand
TTTGTGACAGTGTGAGTTCTTGGCGACGTTCCTCGTATTGCTTTTGAAGGTTATCGCGGACGTGCATCAACTCGGTCCGGAAGCGTTCGAGTTCGGCTTGCTTGGCGGCTAACTCCGCTTCAATTTCCGTCTTACGCTGGTACCAAAGAACACGATCCGCTTCGAGTTCGGCGCGTTCTTCGTCGAGTGCAGTCGTATCCGGGCCATAAGTGGGTGGCGACGGCGGAGTGTTTCGCGGCGGGGTCGGATCTCGCTCCGATTGGTAAGTCCGATGATGGTTGTCCGGTGGCGGATTCGCAGGGGATTGCAAATCGGGGTGAAGATAACCCGTGCCGAGGTGAACGGTGACATCCACGGACCCGACGGCAATTTGGTCGCCGTGGTTCAGCCGAGTTGGGGACGTATTCGTAGTGAGGAAGTTGCTGTTCAACAAGACCGGGAACGCGGTATCCGTCCGTTGGATGAAAAGCGAATTCGGAGTGCGGGCAATCTGACAAACCAACGCCGGAACGTTCGCGCCGGGCAACCGCAAGTCACACCCGGCGGCACCGCCGACGGAAAATTCGGTCCCTTCAAACTCGTACCGCGTTGGGCGACCGGAGCCGATGCGCACGTCGAGACTGACCCCTGCCGCCTCCTCCGAGACGGGTAAAGTGCTATGAAACCGGGGTTTAAGATAGGGAACAGTCATCCGCGAACTTCCCGCTCGTGCTCCCACGGGTCGCCTGATTGTCATCACATCCGTGCGTGCAGACCCCAGGTGTGCCGAATTGGAACGAATTTCGTCGATCTTGACAAGCCCGACTGGCGTACTTCTCCTTGACCCCCTTGGTCTGCCTAACTACCGTGACAGGACATTGAGGTGAAGCCCAACCGGGCGATTCACCCCGCAAAATAGGTCGAGGACCGCTCGTGAAGGCTAGCCCCGCTCCCAGTTCGACATCCGAAGTATCGCCGCCTGCACCTGGGTTGGATCTTCCGACATCTGAATCGTTACCCACACCGCCGTCGGCCACGCCGCCGCTAACCGCGACTTGGCCCGAATGGTTCCTGGCACTCGACATTGTGCTGGGGATCACGGCTCTGATCGTGGCGTTTCTGGCCGCCTCGTTCGCCGCCCGCAACTCCGATTTGTGGCTACAACTGGCGAGCGGTCGCTTGATCGCGCAAGGAAACCTGCACCTGGGAAGTGACCCGTTCAGTTTTAGTGGCGAAGACCGACCGTGGGTTCACACGACCTGGCTCAACGACCTGGGCATGTACGCGGTGTACTCGCTGGATACCACAGGCGTGACGCTGGTTGCTGTAAAGGCCGCCATATTCACGGTTGTCTTTGCGCTCTTTGCCTTTTTACGCCGACCGGGGCATTCGTTGTGGCCGTGGGCGGTGTGTGCGATTCTGGCGATCCTGGCGTCCGCACCCTACGCACACCTTCGACCACAAGTGCTGTCGATGCTGTTCCTGTCGGCGACAATTGTGTTGCTGTACCGTTTGCCGTGGAACGAGAACTCGTGGCGACAACCCGCTATTGTTGCCGGACTCTTCGCACTGTGGGCAAACTGCGACGTGTGGTTCTTCTTGGGTCCACTGGTCGTGGCATGTGTGTTGATCGGTGAGTTCTTGAATCGGTTCCTCATGAAAGAGGTCGCGGAGGATGCCGAGAGTCCGTTCTGGGCCGCTCCACCCTTGCAAGCGTTGGTCAAGACACTTCTCTTGGGCGTGATCGCGTGCCTGTTGAACCCGTACTTTCTGGCCGCAGTGGTCAAATCGCCGACCGAGGCGGTTGCGCAATTGCTGCCAATGGAACTGGGGTTTGGACTGCCGGTCGGCGCGACCGAAGATGTCGAACTCACCGCCTTGACCATCACCCCGCTCAGCGCCGAATACATGGATGTCAAATACCGTGGGCAGAGCATCAACGGGTTTTCGTTTGCCATTCTCTTGGTCGGCGGGGCGATGTCGTTGGTCATGGGCATTCGCAACCTACGGGCGACGCATATTGTGTTGTGGATTGCGTTCGCAGCACTGTCGTTGCAGCACGTCCGGTTGATACCGTTCTTCGCCATCGTTGCGGTTCCGTTAGTCGCTGCCCATTTGAACGGGGTGTCCGGGTGGTTTCGGCTCGGCACTTGGAACGACCCGACCACGCGAATTTTGCTAACGGGGACCGGGTTGGTCCGAATGCTGAGCGTGTTGGGCGGGTTCGCATTGATCGGCGTCGCCTACCCCGGTTGGCTGCACGGGTTGATGCCAAACCCCGCGTTGCAAAACCGACTCGATTGGTCGATCGAAGCCGCACCCTCAATGGTTCGGACCGCCAATAACGCGGCCCGATTGCACGCCGAAGGCGAGCTACCAGCTAGCGTTCACGCGATGAACACCAGCGCCGAATTCGGCAACTACATGACATGGTTTGCGCCGAACCAGAAAGTCTTCGTCAACTCGCGGTTTTCTTTCCATCGGCACGAGTTTCCGGACCTGGTTGCCGTGCGGCAAATCTTGGTGAACTCGAAGACCCAACGGGAAGTGCCGAAGAATCTGAAGGACCTCTCGTCCTTGAGCGACAAGTACAAAGTAGGCTACTTCATCCTCGCATCCTGGTTGCAACGAGTGGATGAAAACGGCCTGTACGAAATTCTGCAAAAAGACGACGAATGGGTACTTTGGCACCTGGACGGCCGTAGTGCCGTCGTTGGGCGAATCCCCGCCGACCGCGACTTGAGTGCGGTTGTCAAACGGTTGAAGTTTGACCCGATCCGGGTCGCGTTTACCCCGGATCAGGAACAACTCCCGGTTGGGAAAGCGGTCTACCCACCCCTCACGGAGCGGGAATTCTTTGACGACTATGTTTACCGCCCCACCGTCTCCCCGGCGGAACTCGACGACGCCCCGACTTACGCCTTCTACGGCGAGTACAGCGGGTACATCGCCGGGAAGCAGTGGGAGCAGAAAATGATCGCGTCCTTCTACCAAAATGCCAGCGTCGTCGGGCCGTCCGTGTTCCTGTTCAACCCGGCACCCCCGGCCGTTGACGACGTCCAATTCGCCATCCCGGTACTCATGACGCGGGCCGCCCGTCGCGGCATCGCGGCCAACCCGGACTTACCGGGCGGCTATCTTTCCTTGATTCAAGCCTATTCGCAACCGTTGGCCCCCGTGTTGGACGCGCCGTTTGCGGGCGACATTACCGAACGACAAATGCAGGTTCTCACGGCCCAAGTTCGCTTCCTAGATCGCTTACCGCCGCCTTCGGTTTGTTCACATTATCAACGAATGATGACGCTCGAAGGCTCGATGTCGATCCAAGGGTCAATCGGCTCGTTGGGGTCGATGGGGCTGTTCATGACCTTGGCCCAATCGAACCAACTCGATTGGGCCAAGGTCGTGTTTGAACGCTCCGTGGCCTGTTGGGAGAAACTCCCCAAGGAAGTTCACGAGCAGTACGTGAAATCGGAACAACTGCGTGAACAGAACACGGACCCCCGGAACAGGAAGCCGAGCTTTGTTGCCATGTTGAAGAAGCCGGACGAAGTCCTGGTCAACCTGGAACGGCAGATTCAACGCGCGACGGAGCAAGTCCAGCGGGGTCGAACGGCCTACGAGCGGTTCGGGATCGCAACACAGACTGGGTTACCGTTGAA
>JAYSXU010000585.1:0-11042 GCA_043716965.1 Fimbriiglobus sp. | reverse complement strand
TCGCGGCCCCGGCTCGCAATAATGCCGGTTTAGGAGGGCCGGGCCATGCCACTACACGATTGGACGGACGACCGGGGCTGGGACAGCGTCCACCCGTTCTGGCTGGCGTATCTCGTCGAGTGGGTCCAGCCTCGACTGCCAGACGGGTACAAGGCGTTCCTCGGCGGTGTCCCAGCCCTGACCGTCGGGTCGGCCAACGGCCGGCCGGATGTCAGCGTCCGGCAGTGGGAGCCGCTGCGGCCCGCTGCGGAGTTGGCGACTGACACGGCCGTCCTCGCACCCGACCAGGAAGTGAGCGTCGCCATCCGGCTCGACCCGCAACGGGCGCTTCACATCGACTACCACGGCCAACTCGTCGCAGCAGTGGAACTTGTGTCCCCACGGTACAAAGACCGGGCGGACGCGAAAGAGACTTACGCCAACCGCTACCTTGGATACCTGCGGCTGGGTGTCCACCTCCTGCTGGTGGATGTGTTGCCACGTCCACGCGGGTTCTCGTTCGCGGACGCCCTGACCGGCGGGCTGGGGGCAGACCTGCCGCCGCTGCCCGCGCCGTTCGCCGCAACCTACCGGGTCGGCGAGGCAGTCCCGGTGGGCGAGGACATGGGCACCTTAGTCGGCGTGTGGCGTCGCCAACTGGAAGTCGGTCGCCCGCTCCCGCTGAGCGTCCACCAAGCGGTTTCGGTCGATCTGGAGTACACGTACCAGCGGGCCGCGGAACGGGCTTACCTGCACTAATCCGGATTCCGAACCCGTAGAGCACGCGGCCTGCGTGCTGGTTGGATCGCAGGCGTTTCCCCTTTCATCGCAACAGATGCTGCAACCGGGTTCCGCGATTTGTAGGTCGTGGTCGAGGCTTTGCGAGGCCCGACACTCGACCCCCGCCGACCGAACGGCTTGCCCAGTTCGCATCGTAAATTAGTGTCGATGTCGCGCCACACGAGTTGGCAATACAATGACGGCCAGCCAACTGGAGATATTGTGCAATACGAGTCGAATAGTTGCTTAACAAGCCCGACTAAGTCGGTTCATATCCAGCTCAGTGTTGCAGAATAGCTAGTTCGGCGGCGGAGGGCGTCCGGTGGTGGAAGCGTTGATCGATCACGCAGCTTTCGTCGCCCTGCTCGCGACGGAGTTGCCCGATGTGGCCGCCGAGATCGACGAGTACAGCCACGGGTTGCTGCACTGCGAGATGGCCACCGTCGCCCGCTGCACGACGGCTGCGGCCTGTGCCGGCGATTGGGCCGCCGTTCGCCGGCATCTCGCGTTCGTGGACCGTGTCCACCGTGCCGCCGACCCGGACGTGGATAACGCGGTGTACGTCTTCTACATGGAGTGCCTGCCGCTGTGGGGAGTCGAGGGCGACCCGCCAGAGTTGCGGGGCCTGTTGCCGGTCGGATTGGCCGGGGTGCTGTGGGACATGGAGAGGCGGGAGTTCGCTTGGCCGCCGGAGCCTCGCCCCGAGTAGCACCCCGGACGCCGAACCAGTCGCAGCAGACACCGCCTCATGACACGCTTCCGTGAAGTGCAGGCTTCTGTTACTCCACCGCTGCTGTTCGGGGTCGTTAGCTCACGATTTCCTTCACCACGTTCCCGGCCACGTCCGTGAGCCGTTCGTTGCGGCCGTTGTGGAGGAACGTGAGCTTTTCGTGATCGAGTCCCATCAGGTGCAAAATCGTGGCGTGCAGGTCATGGACGTGTACTTTCCCATCGACGCCGCGTAAGCCGAAATCGTCCGTCGTGCCGTAGGTCATGCCGCCTTTCACGCCGCCGCCTGCTAGCACCATGCTGAAGCCATACGGGTTGTGGTCGCGGCCGTTCACGCCTTCGGTCATCGGCGTGCGACCGAATTCGCCGCCCCAGATCACCAGTGTGGAATCCAGCAGCCCGCGTTGCTTCAAATCTGTCAACAACGCCGCAGTGGGTTGGTCGGCACGGGCGCACAGCTTCGAGTGGTTGCCCTCGATGTCTGCGTGGGCATCCCAAGCACTGCCGGCGCCGCAATAAACTTGCACGAACCGCACACCGCGTTCCACCATTCGACGAGCTAGCAAACAGCGGTGCCCAAACTCGGCGGTTTCCTTGCGATTGATGCCGTACATCTCCTTGGTCTTCTCGTCTTCCTTCGACAGATCGACCGCTTCCGGTGCGGTCGCCTGCATTCGGTAAGCGAGTTCGTAGGCGGCTTGGCGGGCATCGAGTTCGGTGTCGCCACTCCGGGACTGGCGGTGAATGTCGTTGAGCTTGGCGATGAGTCCGAGCTTGTCCCGTTGTCGGTCCGCACCCACGTCTTTAGGCGTGGCGAGGCTGAGAATCGGGTCGGCACCGCTGCGGAAGTGCGTGCCTTGATAGGTCGCAGGCATGTAGCCCGTGCCCCAGTTGCGGGCACCACCGGAGACATCGGCGGCGGCATCGGTCATGACCACGAAGCCGGGCAGGTTCTGGTTCGGCGTGCCCAGCCCGTACAAAGCCCACGAACCCAAGCAGGGCCGACCGGCGAGCGTGGACCCGGTGTTCATCTGGCACACAGAACCCACGTGATTTAACCCGTCCGCCCAGCACGCCCGCATCACGCACAAGTCGTCGGCGAGCTTTGCGGTGTGTGGCATCCAATCGCTAATTTCGAGGCCCGATTTCCCGTGCCGGTCCCACTTGCGTTTCGAGGCGAGCAACTTGTTGCCACCCGTGCCCATCGGCGTCAGGACTTTGCCGAAACTAGCAGGGAGGGGTTGCCCGGCACGCTTGTTTAACTCGGGTTTGTGGTCGAACAAGTCGATGTGCGACGGCCCGCCTTCCATGAACAAGAAGATGACCGACTTCGCCTTGGCCGGAAAGTGCTGCGGCTTCACCGTGAACGGACTCGACGCTTCGGCCTGGGCGTCCAACGCGGCCAATGCCAATGCACCAAAGCCACTGCCCGCAAGCCGCAGGAAGTCTCGACGGGAGTTAAAACTCGGAACATGAGGAAGCATGGTTGGCCCAAGGTCAAGGGTCTTGTAGGTCGCGGTCGAGGAGGCTTTGCGACGAGGCCCAACACTCGACCGCCACGGATCAACAACGGGCTGTTGCAGTACACTTACGCTCTGATGTCGGGCCTCGCAAAGCCTCGACCACGATCTACAAGACACAGCCCCAAAATCAGTCGATGTACAGGAACTCGTTGAGGTTCAGAATGCTGTGGCTCAGGTCCGCAACCGCATCGGCTTGCGGCCCCTTGTGGCGGTCCAAAAAGTTGCTCGCAGCAGTTTGTTCTTCGGTGTCGGGGGTTCGGCCCAGTGCTTTCAAGAAAAGCTGCTCGATGACGGCCTCGTGGTCTTCGCCACTTTCCGTCGTGATCTTGGTGGCGAGTTTTTTCGCATTCGCCAGGATGCTGCCGTCGTTCAACAGCGTTAACGCCTGCGGTGCCGTGGTGGTCGTGAAGCGGCGGGCACAGACTTCGTTGCGGTCCGGGCTGTCGAACAACGCGAACAGCGGGTAGCGGAGGTTGCGTTTGACCGAGACATAGATGCTGCGACGGTTGCGGTCCGCCGGGTCTTCCGACGGCTTCCAGTTCGTGGCGGACTTGCGAAGCTCTTCCGGCAAGTCCGGGTAAACGCTCGGGCCACCGGCTTTGAAATTGAGTTGCCCGCTGACGGCAAGCATGGCGTCTCGGACCGCTTCGCCGTCGAGCCGCTTGCGTGGCATTCGCCAGAGCAACTTGTTGTCCGGGTCCGCTTTCAAGCCGTGGTCGGCGATGCTGGTCTGTTTGTACGCGGCACTCGTCGCAACCTGACGGTAGATCGCCTTCATCGACCACTTCTTGGCCATCAGTTCGGCGGCCAACCAATCGAGCAACTCGGGGTGCGTCGGCTTCTCGCCCGTCACGCCGAAGTCACCGGGCGTCGCCACGATGCCACGGCCAAAGAGTTGCTGCCAGATTCGGTTGACCGCAACGCGGGCCGTCAACGGGTTATCAGTGGACGCAATCCATTTGGCCAAGGCACTGCGACGACCAGTCGTGGAAGCGGTGGCGGTGATGTCCGCATCGCGGTCGTCGATGGCGGACAAGAACCCAGGCGTCATCTCTTCGCCGGGCTTGTTGACGTTGCCGCGTTTGAGCAATCGCGTAGGTGCCGGGACCGGGCCGAGGTCGGTCATCGTCATGGCGGTCGGCGGTTCGGGTGGGATTTCTTTGGTAAACTCCGCCATCCGCTTGGACATGCCGTCCCACTTTTCCTTCACGGTCCCCTTCATTTGCGACGAGTTAAACCGGCGTTCGGCGGTCATTTGCTTGTCGATCATGTAGCCGATTTGCTTCTCGAACGGCGTGCGGTTTTCGTAGCTGATGTCGAGGAGTCGGGCGTACTCTTCTGGGAACCGGGACCGTTCTTTGGCTCGGCCTGCCTCCCGAAACGGCTTCTCCAGTTCCGCCATTTCTTGCCGCAACTCTTCGGTCTTCTGTTCCCAAGCTGTTTTCCGTCGCTCCAACTCGGCCCGTTGCTCGGCGGTTTGCAACGGTTTATCGACGATCGAATACCCGGCGAAGAACGATTGCAGCCGGTAGTAATCTTGCTGCGTGATCTGGTCCGTTTTGTGGTCGTGACACTTCGCACAGCCAAGCGTTAGTCCCAAGAACGTGCTTGATGTCGTGTCCGTGATGTCGTTCAGCAAGTCTTGACGCCGCTGTTCCAGGTTGACGGCGTTGTACTCGTAAGGGGCGTGCCGCAAGAACCCCGTGGCGATCAGGGCTTCGTTACTTTTGGGAAACAGTTCGTCCCCGGCGAGTTGTTCGCTGAGGAAGCGGTCATACGGCTTGTCGGCGTTGAACGATTGAATTACGTAGTCGCGGTACCGCCACGCATGGGGTCGGGCGTCATCGGACTTGAAGCCGTCGGACTCGGCGTACCGCACCACGTCGAGCCAGAACAGGGCAGCCCGCTCGCCGAATCGCGGTGAACGGAGCAACCGATCGACAACTTGATCGTAAGCGTCCCGTGACGAATCGTTCTCGAAGTCGGCAATCTCTTTCGGCGTGGGCGGAAGCCCGGTCAAGTCGAACGTCACGCGACGGAGCAACATCCGCTTCTCGGCTTCGGGTGCGTACCGTAACTCGTGCTTTTTGAACGAGTTGGTGATGATCGCATCAACCGCATTGCCAGTAGTCGGCGTGACCGGACGGGCGATGGGTTTGAACACCCAGTCGTCAGGCAGTTCCGCCGCGTCGCACGGCAACGTGACCAAACCAAAGCCCAAGAGTATCCAGAAACACAGTCGCATGGGTGTGTTACCGAGGCAGGAGAAAATCGGCGTAGCGTCCGTGGCAGGTTTTCGTGTATGTAGCTTACTCGGACCGTCTAGGCGGCGTCAAATGGAAAAAGTGAAAAGTGAAAAGTGGGTAGTGGATAGGTGTGCTTCCATCCCGGCGAACGGCGTGACGTCAGTCCGCCGGTGTGCATCAACCGCCCGCCGGAGACAGTGTCATGTGACGCACGCCTGACCACGCTGTCTTGTTGGAAGAAACGCCTCCTACCCCCCCTTTCGCTGGAAATTTTCTTGCTAACAGGGGTCAGGTTTGTGGCGGTAGTGTATGAGCCACACGGACGATCGTCCGTGGGCGTTTCATCCCGTTCAGGGTATTCGATCATGCCAGATGTTCTTCTCGACGCCCCCCGGCCTCGCCACCGCGTTCGGAACTTCCTGATCGGTTGTAGCCTCGTCATGGCGGTGCTGGTCGCGTTGGTGTGGTTCGCACCGGCGATTGTTGCGACGACGAGTTTGAAGCAATCGGTCCTCGCAACGGCAACCGCCGGGCTGAACGGGACCGTTGAGGTCGGGGAACTGTCGTTGGGGTGGTTCTCGCCGGTTGAAATCCACGCGGTGACGGTGACGGATTCCAACGGCAAGCCGGCGATCCAAGTTGCGAAGATCAGCACGTCCAAATCGTTGTTGGCACTGGCCCTCAACCACGCCGATGTGGGCTTGGTGACGATTGACCAGCCGGTTGTGAATCTAATTTGCGAACCGGGCACGACCAACATCGAACAGATCATTGCCAACTTCCTGAAGGACGACGGGTCGCCGGTCAAACCGTCCCGGACCGGGATTGTCCTGCACGTCGTACAAGGCCGCATAAACCTGACCGAAGCGGGGCATACCCACGAAAGTGTCCTTGAACTGCCAGACGCCACCATCACGATGCCGAGTTCGCGGGCCGAACCGATCACAGTGATTACATCCGTGACGACGCCCGATGCTGTGGCTCCGGGCACACTGAACGCCGAGTTGTCGGTTGGCACCACCACCACGGCCAAGATCAAATCCGACCGCTTGGCACTGGGGAATCTCGAACCACTGGTCCGGCGGTTTGTGCCGGACACCACCGTTGCAGGGCTACTGACTAGCGATGTGAATGCGACCGTTGATGGTGCGTCGCCGGACAAATCGAAGCTGACGATTGATGGCAACGCTACGGTGGTGAACCTCGACTTGGCCGGACCAATGTTCGGTGCGGACCGGGTGAAGATGCAGTCGCTCGCCGTGTCGCCGTGCAAACTGACTTACGCCAACAACGAGGTGCAAATCGACCAAGCCGGTGTCGTCTGTGACGCCGGGACGCTGGCCGTTGCGGGGACCGTGAACCTGACCGACACGCCGGAGAAACTCCTCGCCCGACCCGCGATGAAGCTCGACGCGGACGTGGATGTCGCCAAGCTCAGTGCCATTGTCCCGAAGCTGCTTCGGTTGAAACCCGGCACCGAACTCCGCGAAGGCCGGTTGACCGCCAAGCTCGAAAGCAAGGCGGCGGCGACCGGGACCGACTGGCAAGGTAGCGTGATAACGACCTCACTCAAAGGCAGTCGGGACGGCAAACCGCTCGTGTGGGAGAAGCCGTTACGCATCGGTTTCGACGGCCAATTGCGGGCCGACTTTATGCCCGTGTTCCACAAGCTGGAATGCGAAGCGGACTTCATCGGCTTGGCCGGTCGCGGGTCGGTCGAGGCGTTCATACTGATGGCCAACATCGACCTCGATCGCCTGGGTGCCCGGCTCGCCGACTTCGTCGATCTGGGCAACACGAAGATCGCCGGGTTTGCCGAAGTGACGGTGAAGAACGACCCGCGTGCCGGTGGCGGGTTTCAAGCGACCGCCGCTGTGAAGGTGACGAACTTGCAGTTCACCGATTCCACGGGGCGGGGGCTGGCCGAACCGGAATTGAAGGTCAACGCCACCGTCACCGGGGTGATCGACCCGACCGGGCCGGTCCGGATTGACGCGGCGGACGCCACGGTCAGTGCCGGCGTGGACCAGTTCACCGCCAAGTTGCTGGAACCCGTTGCCAACGCCCGCGACGTGCGGAGCGGCAAAGTCCGTGCGACGTTGACCGGGGAACTGGCCCGGTGGCGAACCCGCGTCGGGGCGTGGGCGGGCATCCCGGCGGCGTGGCAAATCAGTGGTGCCGGGCCGCTCGAAGCCACGGTGGCAGTCCACGACGACGGCATCACCCTCGACCGTGTGACCGGCAACTTGGTCAACGTGCGGTTCGTCGGCGAAGGGGTCGAACTCAACGAACCGAAGTTGAAAGTGGAGACCGCCGCGACCTGGACCCGCAAGACGGGCGACGTGAACTTGACCAACGTCGTGGTGCATTGCGACACCGTCGTTTTCACGTCACCGAAAGTCGAACTGCGATCGGTCGCGGGCAGTTACACCGTGGCCACGACCGGGGACGTGACGGCCAACCTGAACCGCGTGCAACGCCTGCTGAAACTGCAATACGACCCGCAAGACAAGGACGCCATCAACGGGCTAGCGATCGGCAAGTTGGGCGTCACGATGACCGGGTCTGCGATCAGTTTTGATGCGGATTTGAAGGTGGACAACGTCCTTTACGGGGTGCCTGCGAAACCGACCTGGAGCGAACCGTGGGTGAAGGTTCGCACCGTCGGTGTGTACGACGCGGACGCCGTCCGGTTCCAAACGATGAGGGTCGAACGGGACGGCTTCAGCCTGGACGGTCGCGGGGCGTTCGCCAAGATTTCCACCAGTCAAGAACTCGACCTCGAAGGCGTCCTCGCCTACGACCTCGTCAAGCTGGAACCGACCCTGAAACAGTACCTCGGCAAGGGCAGCAGTGCGACCGGCAAGGACACCCGCCCGTTCCGACTTGCCGGAAGTTTAGCCGACGGCGGCAAGCAATCGTTCGTACTCACCGCACGTGGAGGAACGTTACCGGACGGAAAGCCCACGAACGATCGTTCGTGGGCTTACGCCGGCCTAACCGGCAACGCGGGGCTGTCGTGGCAGCAGATCAAAGCCTACGGCTTTGAAGTGGGGCCGAGCGAACTGAAAGCCGGGTTGGAACGCGGTCTCGTCACGATGAACCCGATCGAAGCGAACTTCGGCGGCGGGAAAGTGCGGGTCGAACCGAAGCTGGATTTGAACACCAAGGGGTACGACATGACCTTGGCGAAGGGGAAAATCATCGACCAAGCGAAGCTCACGCCGGTGGCGTGTGCCAACGCGATTGGGTACGCCCTGCCGGCGTTCGCCAACGCGGCCCAAGCGGACGGGTTGATTTCGTTCGACCTCGAAGACAACACCATCCCGCTGTTGGACCCCGAGAAGGGCACGCTTCGCGGCAAGTTGACCCTGCACAACGTGAGTGTTTCACCCGGCCCGGTCGTCACGGAAATCGCCTCGCTACTGGGGGCCAAACAACTGAACCAGACCTTGGCCAAGGACCAAGTCGTCCCGATCAAGCTGGAGAACGGTCGCGTCTACCACGAGAACTTCGACATCACCATCGGCCAAACCGTGGTCCGCAGTTCCGGGTCCGTCGGGCTGGACAACACGGTGTCCCTGATGATGGACATGCCCGTCCCGGTGAAGGTGCTGGACCAACTCCTCGGCAACAACCCCCGCATCCGTGACATCGTCTCGAAGCAACGGATCCAAGTCCCCGTCACCGGCACGCTGGCCAAACCCGTGCTGGACCACCGCAGCATCGAGGCGAACATGCAGGCGATCATTCGCAGTGCCGCCAAGGACGCCATCACCAACACCGCCGGCGACGCCACGAAGAAGATCGAAGACAAGCTCCGCGACGAGTTGCAAAAGAAACTCGGCGACAAGTTCCCGTTCCTGCCGAAGCAATGAAAGTGGTGAGGAGACGGAACGCCCACGGACGATCGTCCGTGGGCGTTGCCTGCCGTCGGCATACGGGTGCAAATTTCCCGCCGACAAACATGATGCACACGTCGTTACCATCGCGTCGCATCCGGGTGGAATTGCTTCGCTCATGTTCAGCGGCTACAATCTTTCCATTCCAATCCCACTCAGTTTTGATGGCGGTTGTCGCCTGAAATAGGTTGCCCGTGGCGTTGCCGCTGATCGTTTTACTGTGCGTCGGCGTGGTGCTTTGCTTAACGCCACTGACGATCTACTTCCTGTGGGTTGCGTCTGTGAACCGCCGCCCCCAACCCACTGCCATGTGTGCCGGGTCGGATTTCGTTGCCCTGTTGGGCGGCCTCTGCGGGTTGCTGTTCCTGGTCGGCATCTTGTTGTTGGTGACGGTGCAGTCGAACTCACGACTGATGGTTCGTGGGAACTGGGAACAACTCCAAGACGCTTGGGGGCAAGAGCGGGTCGTGTGGGGCAGCGTCGTCGTGGGATATTTGTTGGCGTTGGGCGGGTTGATTGCCTTCACCCTGATGGCACGGGCCAAGTCGCTTTCGGTGTACAACGTCACCCGCAACCACATCGAAGCCATTATCTCGGACGTGCTGGTCTCAATCGGGCTACAACCCACCCGGTTCGGAAACGTGTGGTCGGACGGGCGGGAACTGGTCTCGGTTCAGACCTTCAACGGGTTCTACCACGTCACGGTTCAATACCTGACCCACGACGCCCGCTTGGTGGAAGAACTGGATCGCGGCATTCGGATTCGACTGCTGACCGTGCCGGGTGCGGACAGTCCGGCGGGCGGGTGGTTCATGTCGCTAGCAATCACGTGCCTCGGGGCGATCGTGGCGTGCATGGTGTTGATGGCCTATTTCCTCTACCTGACACGCGGCTGAGTTGATCCCAATCTTGGTAGTCTGTAGCGATTTTCGGACTTGTGCAGATCGTGCCGGATTCACTTCATGCTCTCACCCTTCGGGTTTGCCGAATCCCCACGGATCGACGGTGTCGGTGGCCGATTCTGGTTGTGTCGAATGCAGTGAGGGTCAAGGACGACCCGAAGTGCATCGGGGAAACTAGGACTTGTTACCCGCGAGGAGATACGCATGAAACGGATTTGGATCGCAATTGCCGCCGCGTTCGGTATATTGGCGGCGGCCCAGTTCAGCCAAGCCGCCGGTGGGCTGAGTGGTACGGTCACGCCCGCCACGTCTCTGCCCGGCCCGGAAGCCATCAGCAGTGACGGCCCCCAGCACCGCTACGGGTTAATGCCGTGGCTCCGCAAGGGGATTTGGTGGAAGCAAGATGCCGGGGCGTGTGCCGGGTGTGGGTCCGGCCCACAACTGGGCGGCATGTCCCACGGCGGCGGGGCACCGATGGCGATGCCCGGTGCCGGGGTTCCGGGCTACCCGCAACCCGGCCAACCCGGCATGGGAATGCCCGGCACGTTGGTGTTCCCGCAACACCCGTTCGTTCGGAGTCCACGCGATTTCTTTATGTGGGAAAAATAACCGGCTCTCGGCAACGAGAACTGTTCTGCTCGCGGGTGCAAGCCCGTGAGCTTTTTCGTTGTTTGATATTAGACAAGTCGGCGGAACAGTAGTCGGCCAAACACCAACAGACCCAACGCGATACCGACGACATGGGCCGGTTCCGGCACCGGCACACCGACGGCAAACAATGTCGCATTGTTGATTGCATAGACCGTGCCGTCCGGACCGATCAGCGTGGGTGTGTACGCTTCGCCGACACCGGCTGTGAGTGTGACCACTTGCGTGAACGTGTTGGTGAACAAGTCCCAGCGATAGAGTTTCCCATCCTCACTGTTCACCAAAATGCTATGAGTCAGTGGATCGACAACAGCAGTGTTAATGCACCATTCC
>JAYSXU010000584.1:0-11050 GCA_043716965.1 Fimbriiglobus sp. | reverse complement strand
GGGTTCGTGCTGGGGTACGTCGCCGGGTTCACGCAGCAAATCCTGCGCGGCTACAAGCCGACGGCGAACCTGCCCGGCTTCCTGTTGCTCGTGCTTTTGGACAGTCCGTACTTCATCTACATCGGGCTGATTGGTGGCATCGGTTTGGGCATTGGGTTAGAGACGGACCCGCCGGACGGCCGCGAGTGGCTGGGGTATTGTGGCTTGGGCGGCGCGCTGTTGGGGTTCGGGCTGTTTCAACTGCGACAGGTCCGCGATTGGTTTTGGCGGTTCGGGTTGGGCATCGTCGTCGGCGGGATTCTGACGTACCTCGTGATTCATTACATCGACATGGTACCAGCGCTCAGTGGCAACGCGGCCCAACGGCAGTTCGGCATTTACCTGCTCATCGGCTTGCCGTTCTTTTACTTGCTGACGTTCTGCGGCGAGGCGGAGGAGTCCGAAGTCGAAATCGCCGCCATCTGCGCGGCGGGCGGCATCGGGCTGTTCTCGCTCAAGCTCGAATCGGGGCTGCCCGATTACGGCGACAAGATCATCTTCCTCGTGCCCCTATTGGCGTACTTCGTTTACAGCACGAAGTGGCTGCCGGGGTTGCGGATCTTCAAGCACAACCTGCGCGGGTACGGCTACCTGTCGTTGAAACGCTACCGCGAATCCTTGCTCTGCTTTTCGCGGGCTTTGCAACTGGACCGCCGTAACAAACTCGCTGCGGACGGCCTCTGGCAACTGATGCGTAAGGTCGATGTGTCGAAGCTCGACGACGACACGACGAAACTACTGCCGGTCGAATTCTGCCTGAGCATGGCGAGCGACGCGCTCGTCGGCGGTCGCGCGCCGACCGATGCGGAACGGGAGGAAGCGGTGCGGATGCTCGACGTGGTCCAGAAGCAACGCCCCGCCGCCCAACCCCGGATCGACTACCTGCGGGCAATTGCCCAAACCCATGCGAAAGACTTCGACGGCGCGGCAGAAACGTTGTCACGGCTCCTCAATCCCGAAACGAATTACACGGGCGATGCCCGCAAGTCGGTGCTGTTCATCGCGTGGGATTTGGCCTTACGATTGCACCCGGAATTGGTGAAACGGCTCGGGGTACAAGAACTCGCCAAGCCCGGTCGGCGCATCGAAGCCATCGGCGCCGTCGAACGCCAACTCGTTCAACAACCCGACGACGCCGTTGCCGCCGAACTCAAGCGCGAACTCTACTCCACCCTCACGGAAGCGGAGTTCATCGGCGCATCGGCCACCACGTCGCCGACTGATTTCAACTACGATTACGTCGAACAACTCGGCCTCGCGCTCATCAGTGAAAGTGATCCCGAGCAAGTCGATCGCGGCATGGCGTATCTGCGCATCGCCGCACGCGGGTTGCCCGTGCGTGGGCCGATGATCTTCAAGCAACTTGCGGACGTAGCCACGAAACTCGGGCGGACCGAAGAAGCAACGGGTTACTTCGGCCAGATCAAACGAGTCGGCATCCAGGTCGGGCCGACCAAACTGCCGGCGGATCAACTCGCACTTTACATCGCCACGTTGAAGAAGCTTTCCGACGATGCCGTGGTGCGGCAAGACTATGCCAGTGCGATCGAAGACATGCGGCTGTACGTCGAAGCCGGGAAAGAGGACGCGAACACGCTACGGCACCTCGCCGAACTGTACGCCAAACACGGCGACCCGCTGAACGCCCTGCTCATCGCCGAACGCGGCCTGCTGTACGCCAAGACCGACGTGGATTTGCTGCAAAAGAAGGACAGTTACTACTTCTCCGTGGACATCGAACGGGTGCGGGCCGTCAAAGACAAAGTGGCGCCGTGGTTCGACGTGGATTACTGCATCCGCAAATCGCGGGCGGTGTGCGACCAGAAAGAACTCGATCTCGACACGCTCGAATGGGGCCTGCATCTCGCGCGATTAGCCCGCGTCATCAAACCCGACAGCCACGCCGCGATGCTCGCCGAAGCCCGGTTGTTGCTACGCAAAGGGGAGCGTGACAACGGGTTGTCACTGTTGGAAGACATCCGCGAACAAAAGCGCGGCAGCGGCGACGAGGAAGACGCCTGGTTCATTGCCACCCGGATTCTTGGCGAAATGTACCTCGATGAACTCGACCGCCCCGACTTGGCCATCCCCTGCTTCAGCGACTACCGCGAGTACCAACGCAGTGGTGCCGACACCCTCTACCAACTCGGCCGCGCCCACGAAGCCAACAAGAACATCCCCGCCGCCATCAAGTCCTACGAACTCGTCACCGCCTACCAAAGCCACCCCCGGTTCTACGACGCCACCGAAGCGGTGCGGCGACTGAAGGGGTGAACAAACCCAAGCCGGCTCGGATGATTTGTTGATGTCGGGCGAAACCCCGTTCACAAAACCTACCACGAACCCCCTCAGCCACGGCTTCGCCACAAGTACCAAGTTGCGATGGAGCGATACGGTTGCCAGGGGGCGGCTAACGCGATGAGGTCTTTGGCGGTGGGGAGGTCTTCGAGTTGGTACACGTCTTTGACGGCGGCCCGGAGGCCGAGGTCACCGACGGGGAGAACGTCCGGCCGGCAGAGGGAGAAGATCAGCAGCATATCGACGGTCCACGGGCCGATGCCAAACAGCGGCAGTAACATTTCGCGGACCGTGTCGCTGTCGGCGCCGAGCAACTTCTTGCCGTAGCCGCGATTCGTTTGAAAGTGCCGAGCAAGCCCGGTGATCGTCCGTTGCTTCGCACCAGAAATACCGCACTCCTTGAACTCTTCAACGGTTAATTGCAGCACACGGGCCGGAATGATTTTGTTCTTCACCTTCGTCCGGAACTTCGCGGTGATGGACTGCGCCGCTTTCACGGAGATGAGTTGTGCGATCACCGCCCGCACGAGGGAAGCGAAGATGTCCTGCTCCGGTACCAGCGTACACGCACCGACTTTCGTGATGATCGGCACCAGTTGCGGTGAGTTCGCCTTGAGGTGCGTTTCGGCGGCAATTAGGAGTGTGGCGAAGTCGGTAGACATGGCGTGTGCGCGGCCTCGGAAGTCCGTGGGGTTTAGCGATAACGCGCGGCACGTCGTCGCAATAGTGTACGGATTTGAAGTGTAATTAACACCACTGCGAGGGTGCCAAATAGCGCCACGAGCAGAACGACCTTGTCGCGGATTTCGTCCCATTTCCGTTGTTCAACAACGGCATCCGCTTCAGCCGGAACGGCATCACTGGGTAACGCGACATCGCCGGCTTCAGGTGGCAGCTTCGCCACGGCTTCCCGTGTCGCGGTTCGGTGCGCCATCAGGATTTTGCGGTTCGTGTAGCCTCGGCCCCAGGTGCATTGGTCGAAAATTTGGTCGGCTTCGCGCAACTGCCCGTTGGCGGCGTAGACCTCCGCGAGCAGCCACAACATCCGGGTGTCGTCCGGTGACCAGAGCAGCAGTTGTTGCACGACGGCGAGCGCGTCTGGTGGCAACTTCGTCTTCTCGGCGGCGGCGAGTTGTCCGGGGTCGTACTGCCCGGCTTCGTTCACAAACTTCAGTGACGGGGCGTCGGATTTAGCGGGGAACAGCGTGTACACATTTTGCACCTCGGGCGGTTCGCGTAGCAGTGTTTCTTGTTGCCGCAACCGCAGCCAGCGTGCGTAATAATCCCGTTCCAGTTTCACGAGCCAGCGCGTTTGGTCCGCATTGGCGCCGGGCAACAGGGCGGGCGGTTCGGCATCAAAAGTGGCTAACCCATGCACCCGAATCGCGTCGCTCCATTCGCCTCGGGCCGCGTGGGCGTGTGCCAACGTCACGAGTGCAACGTAATCCGGCACCCGGTCCCGTGTCCGCGCTTCCAACAGGTTGACCGCGTCCGCCGCCTTGCCGATGCGGATGTAATCCACAGCGAGTGCCACTTGATTCGGGTTCTTGCCGCGGTGTTCGATCCGCAACTTCGCCGCACCGCGAAACGTCGCTTTCCCGTCAAGCGTATCGGGCAACGCCGGGTTCACGGCGTTCAGGCGATCATCCAGAAACGACTTGAACTGCGGCACATACGGCAACTCCACGCCCCTTTCGGCTTCCATGCGAAACGGCGTCGGCTCCGCAGCGGTGTAGATGCCCGCGTTCGCGTTCGCAACAGCAGTCAAAAACAGCAGCGATGCAACCCAACGCGCCACAGGCACACCCCGCATAAGAAAGCCCTTCACCTCGTCACTTCGCTGATTGTATCGCATCCGCCGTTTCCACGCGCTTCAACCAACGATCCAAGACGAACGTGCCGAACGGGACGACAGACGCCACCGCCGCTGCCAGCCAAAACGGGGCCGACCACCACGGCCGACGGACGGTCACTTCCACCACGCTCAGGCAGAAAAGCACAAACAGTCCGCCGTGAAGCGACCCGACAATCTTGACCGGCATCGGCGTGTCGGCGAGGTATTTCAGCGGCATTGCAATCAGCAGCAAGATGAGAAACGAACACCCTTCGATAAAGCCAATCACCCGTAACCGGCCAAGCGGCGTGTACACCATGTGTCGAATAACCTGAAGTTGAAAAGTAACTGCTTGAAACATCGGGTACGCAGAGCCGAATCAACAATTCACGAACGTCCGGTAAACAGGACCGAACCGCGACCGAGTAGCATTTCGAGTTCATCGACCTGAACCGCAGTTGGGTTCACGGAGTAGTCGTTGCTCAGTTTGAACTGCGCGGCTTTGCCGGACAGATCGCGGATACTCAAGTAGACCGGACACGGCCCGCGATTTCGTTTCAACACCGACGCCAAACCATCCAGTTTGAGGATTGTATCTTCATGGTCATCATATTGCATTCGGATGACAAGTCCGCGTGTCAATTCTTTACGGGCTTGGTCCAATGTCATCACTTTTTCGACAATCACGTCCGGTTCGGACGAGCCGTCGCGCCATTCGACGTGGCCTTCAAATAACAACATACTATCTTCAACAACCTCCTCCTTGAACCGCGTGTATTGATCGGACCATAACACACACTTGGTTTGCCCGGTGAAGTCTTCCAATCGGAAAATAGCGAACCGCGTCCCTTGATTGCGACCAGCTTTAATCACCCGCGTGTCAAACTGCGTCACCATGCCACCCAACCGCACTTCGGCCCCGGCGTTGAGCTTCAACACCTGGGCGGAATCGTGGGTGCGGAACCGCCGCAGTTGCTCGTCGAACTGGGCGAGTGGGTGGCTGGAGATGTAAAAATCCAGCGATTCCTTCTCGAATTTCAGCTTTTCCAACTCCGGCCATTCGTCCATTTCGGGCAAGCCTTCGCCGAACTGGAATCCGGCTTTCGGTGCGTGACCGTTCACTTCAGGTTCGTCGTCGAAGATGTCCAACAGGCTCTTTTGCCCGCGTCGTTTGTCGTCCGCTTTGTTGTCCGCCGCCTGTGCTGCACGCGGGAGTGCCGTGATGGAAGCGGCACGCTTGTTCTTGCCGAAGCAATCCATCGCACCGGCTTTGATAATCTTTTCGATCGCGGATTTTGTCACAGTCCGCAAGTCAACACGCTCGCAGAAATCGAACAGATCTTTGTATAGACCACTGGCACGGACTTTCACAATCTCTTCCGCAGCGCCACGCCCCAATCCTTTAATTGCGGTCAGGCCGAATACAATTTTACCGTCAACAACATCAAAGTCCGGCTGCCCCTTGTTCACATCGGGCGCTAGTACCTCCACACCCATTTTCCGCGCATCGGCAATGTGATCGACCAAGATGTCCCGTTTGTTGCTATCATCAATTTCTGATGACAATAGCGCCGCCATGAACTCCGCCGGATAATACTTCTTCAAGTAAGCCGTGTGATAGGTGACGTGTGCATACGCAGCACTGTGAGATTTGTTGAATCCGTACCCGCCGAACTTCACGATCTGCCCGAAGATTTCGTCCGCCTTGTCAGCGGTCATCCCGTGTTTCATGGCACCGGCGATGAAATCGACCTTGCGGGCGTTAATGATGTCATGGTTCTTTTTACTGATCGCCTTGATACACGCATACGCCTTCGACAACTCAATTCCACCCATGCGGTTCAGCATCCGCATCACTTGTTCTTGATACACCATCACGCCGTAAGTCTCACTCAACACTTCTTCCATGATGGCGTGCGGATACTCTGGCTTCTTGCGGCCGTGCTTACATTCAATGTATTCATCCACCATACCGCCCTCAAGCGGGCCGGGGCGGTACAACGCGGTACAAGCAACAATATCACGGATGTTGTCGGGCTTCATACGTTTCAGTAGTTCGCGGATCCCTTCCGACTCGAATTGAAACACGCCCTTGGCGTCCCCGCGTTGTAAGAGTTCATACGTGCCTTGGTCGTCAAGCGGAAGCTTATACACGTCAATCGTCACGCCGCGTGTCTTCTGGATTAACTTCAATGCATTGTCAAGAAGTGTGAGCGTGCGCAGCCCGAGGAAGTCCATCTTCAACAAGCCGACTTTTTCAATGTCCCCCATTTCCCATTGTGTCGTAACAACCGCATCCGCATTGTTTTTCTCGGCATCGTCACCCTTGCGGGTTGCACGCTGTACCGGGACATAATCTGTAATCGGTCCGTTGGCAATCACCACACCGGCGGCGTGCGTGCCCACGCCGCGATTCATCCCTTCCAGCTTGCGCGCAATGTCCACCCATTGGCGTGTGATCGGGTCGTTGTCATACGCATTGCGGAAGTCCGGAGACTGTTCGAGGGCGTCCTTCAAGCTGAGTGTAATGGCCCCCTTCATCGGGACAAGCTTGCACATCATGTTCACTTTTTCGAGCGGGATATCAATGACCCGCCCGACATCTTTGAGTGCGGCTTTTGCGCCCAAAGTGCCAAAGGTGCCAATCTGGGCGACCGACTCGGCGCCATACTTCTTGCGCACGTATTGAATGACTTTCTCGCGCCGTTCTTGGCAGAAGTCGATGTCAATGTCGGGGGCTTCGCCACGATTCGGGTCAAGAAATCGCTCGAACAACAAGTCATAATCGAGGGGGTCAACGTGGCTGAGATATAACACATAGCTCACAATCGCGCCGCAGCCGGAACCCCGTGCCGAGCACGGGATTCCTTCTTCACGGGCAAACCGCACGAAGTCCCACACGATGAGAAAGTAACTGGCGAACTTCATCCGGCAGATGATGCCCAACTCATGTTCGAGCCGGTCTAACACTTCTTTTCGGGGGTTATCGCCGTACCGTTCTTTCACTCCCTGATGGCAAAGCTCATTAAGATATTGTTCCGGGGTCAGGTGTTCGGGTTGCTTAAAGACCGGGTAGTGACGTTGCTTAAAATCAATCTGAATGTCAACTTGCTCGGCAATCTGATGGCTTCTCGCCACGGCGTCGGTGAACTCGGGGAATAGCTTATACATATCTTCTGGGGATCGCACGTAATACGGATTCGGTAGCTTCCCTTCGGGATATTGCCTCTTACGCGGGTCACGCTTTTTGCCGGTGTTGATACAGAATAACACATCATGAGCTTCCGCATCATCGGCACACAAATAGTGTGCATCGGCAGTCGCAACCAAGGGTATGCCAACTTTGTTGGCAATATCAACCGCCACGGGTGTGCAGATGTCTTGGAGGTCGATGCCGTTGTTTTGGATCTCAATGTAGAAGTCGTTCTTGAAGACTTTGCTGAACCACTTCGCCAACTTGGCGGCTTCGTCGTGGCGATCCTTGAGGATGTGTTGGTTGAACTCCCCCGCCAAACACCCGCTCAGGCAGATCAACCCCTCACTATGTGCTTCCAAAATCTCCCGGTCGATCCGCGGGTGGTAATAGAACCCTTCCAGAAACGCGATCGAGGACAGCTTAATCAGGTTCTTAAAGCCGACGTTGTTCTTCGCTAACAACGTAAGGTGGCTATACGCTTCGCCTTGGCGTGCCGCCTTCTTCTCGCGGCGGTTGCCGGGGGCGAGGTAGGCCTCGTAGCCGATGACCGGGTTGATCCCCGCGTCCTTACACGTCCGGTAAAACTCGATCGCGCCGTACAGGTTGCCGTGGTCCGTGATCGCGCACGCGGTCATGCCCAACTTTTTGGTTTGGGCCACCAGCTCCGGGATTTTGTTCGCCCCATCGAGCAGGCTGTAGTGCGTGTGCAGGTGCAGGTGGGCAAACTTGCGGTCAGCCATCGGGATGGGCCCAGCGTCGGTGAACAAATGGATAATCGGTTATAGTGATTTATATCGTCCGGAGGGCCGTTACTGGAAGAGGAAGTGCAGGACAAGGCCCCAGCGGTCAAACGAAAAACCCCGGCACAACCGGAACGGTCATGTCGGGGTGGAGTTGGAATCGGCTCAACTTATTCGTGCGGTTCGGGGTCGGAGATATTGCGACCGAAGCGGGCTAGCAGCATTTGCACGGCTTGAATGGTTTGCCATTCGTTGAAGCCCAGCTTCACCACGGTCCCGTCTTCGTTGGCGTCGATGTTCTCCACGGCCATCGTCACGCCCTTGTGGAGGTAGTCAAAAATTTCGGACAGCCGTGCCGCCTGGGCACCACTCAGTTTGTGCGGTAGCGGTGGAATGTCCTCGTCTCGTGCGCTCCATTCGGTCGGGACCATCGGCTGAATTTTTTTGCTCAACGCCACGGACAACCGGCCACCGGCTTCGGCAAGTTCTTCCGCCCGAACCGTCTGGGTACCGCCCTGGTTTGCGGACGCTTTATGGTGTGCCACCCGGCGGGCTTCGATCTCTTCCATCGTGCCGAACAGCAACATCGTCCGACCAATGGAAAGTTGATCGCCGGCCCGCAACCGTCGAATTTGTACCGTGGCCCCGTTCACACGGGTGCCGTTGGTGCTATCGAGGTCGGTCAGGATCACGTCGCCTTCTTCGGTCTGAATTTTCGCGTGATAACGGCTCACCCGTTCGTCGTTCAGGCGCAGGACGTTGCCTTCTTCGCGGCCAATCGTGACGGGTACGGGCAAATCCCGGAACACCCGCCCTTTATCGACGCCTTCCAGGACAAGAAATGTCACGGTGCGCATTCGGTATCCTTCTGGGTAGCCAGTGTACGGGTCGAAAAAAGGCTTGCGACCACTCGACAGCATCCAATCAAGCTATAGCACAGGATGTTCACAATTCCATTGCGACCCTGCTGCACCTACCGGAGTTTACCAGATTTGCCGACAGTACTAAACAAGATTCTGATTTTTATCGGAATCGAGTGTCGAGAACGTCGCAAGCAATTGTTCCATCAGTTGAAAACTGAACTCCGATTGATCCACCGGGCAACCGTTACAGTTGGGCAAACTGCGGAACCACGTCAGTTGGCGTTTGGCAAACTGACGGGTGCGCAGTTGGACCGTCTCCAGGGCGGCTTCACGGCTCAATTCGCCTCGTAGTACAGCGGCAAATTCCCGATAACCCAATGCCTGGGCCGCTTCTTTACTCATTGGTTTGGTTAGTAGCAATAACTGTTCCACTTCGTTCAACCACCCGGCTTGCACCATCGCTTCGACGCGAATGTTGATGCGATGGTACAACATCTCGCGCGGCCATTCCAACACGATACACGGAATTTTGGCGGGTGCGGGGGTCGGCTTCAGCGGATCGGCAAAACTCGGGTTGTCCCAACTTCGTTGAAACGAACTGATCGGTTGCCCGGTCAGTTCAAACACTTCCAGTGCCCGCACCACGCGGCGAACGTCGTTGGGGTGAAGCCGCGCTGCGGTCTTGGTATCAACCAGTTGGAGTTTTTCGTGAAGTGCTAACTTGCCGATTTCCTCGGCTTCGGCTTCCAATCGGGCACGGATCGTGGGGTCAACCGGCGGTGAATCGAACAGGCCGCACAACAACGCCTTCAGGTAGAACGGTGTCCCGCCAACGAACAACGGCTTCTTCCCCCGACTGCGAATATCACGGCACGCTTCCGCAGCGCGATCCAGCCACCACGCGACGTTGGCGGATTCCCACGGGTCGAGAACATCAATCAGGTGATGCCGGACGCGGGCTTGATCGGCGCGACTCGGCTTCGCCGTGCCGATGTCCATGCCCCGATACAGCGTCATCGAATCCAGAGCGATGATCTCGGCGTTGACACGCTCCGCCAACGCCAGCGCAAGCCCCGATTTCCCGGACCCCGTCGGCCCAGTCAAAATCCAAGCATCAGCAAAAGTAGACGGATGCGGCGGCATGGTAAGATGATTTACAGAAGGGCGGTAAATTCTTCGACAGTTAACCCGCTATCCCGGATCAAAGCCCTGAGTGTCCCGCTTGGAATCGACCTGTTTCCATGAACCGGAACTGACAAGTTGAAAGGATGAAAGTCTCTTTTCAGGATGTGGTGACTGCCGCTAATTCGATCAAGCTGGAAACCAGACCTCTCAAAAGCGCGGATCACTTCCGCGCCAGTAACTTGTGGCAATTTAGGCATCGAGCCATACCACTTTTGCGCCCGGAATGTCCTGAGAAAAGGTATCTAACCAGGGGATTTCCGTGCCTGATTCTCGGTAGGACTCGATTAAACCATTTGCGGCTTCTTTAATATTTTCGATGGCTTCGACTTCGGATTCGCCGCAGCTTGCACACCCAGGAAGGTTCAGCGCGACTACGGAGAATTGCTCCTCGTCATCCTCTTTTGAAATGAGGATGTGTAGCTGAATTGCAGTGGATTGATGGATCTGTTGCATGGGTTCTTACTCGGAAATCAATTGCCATTCTGTTCGATCTTGCATCTGCCACATCGTCTTCAGATGTACTCTAACTGTTGGCGACGAAAATTGCTATGGGGTCAGTTTACAACATGCGGAAGATCACGAAGGTGCTGGTGCGGGCGACGACGGGTTGAGTTTTGATCCACGCGATCAACTCCAAGAGTTCCGGGCGGCGATCGGGGCAGGCGTCCAGAAGGGTGTTGCTGACGGCGAAAACGCCGGTGTTCGTCGCTTGGCGCACGGTGTCCGGCGTGGCGTTCTTCAACTGATGAACGGGGACCAGGTGAAACGGCGGGAGCAGAATCGCCGAATCGGCGCCGTAGTACCAGACGTGTAACGTCGGCTCGTTGTTCTGCAACCACCACGTTTTGAGTTCCAGCAGACCTTGCCCCCAATCGGCGTTCGAGTCGCTCAGCAC
>JAYSXU010000583.1:0-3650 GCA_043716965.1 Fimbriiglobus sp. | reverse complement strand
TCGACGCGCAAGCCCGTCACGCGATTCGATTGCAATCTATCGACTACTGGAACTGTTTGGCTTATTGACCATTCCGCTTGAACTGAATTTTGGTGCCAATATCCAGTCGGCAGCAAGTCAATCGGTCGATGGTCAAGGCGCATCGCGGTCGGCGATTGAATCCCAAATCTTATTGGCAGCCGCACTCCCTCAGGTCCGGGCGGTATTTTGGGAAGGTTGGTCCGAAGCGGATGCACGGATTCGGGGTGCGAATCTCAGTGGCGACACATCCATGCGGCAATCACTCCGAACCCATCTGCACAACCTTCGGGTCCGGTATTTGGCGTAACGATCCCGTTGCAGTCGTAGTAACCTGCGGCAGGGACGGCACTTAGAAAATATCTGCAAATCGATCAACTAATATCCGCCGAGCGTCGTTATTATATTGGGGACCAATAGTCCACCGGACAACCCTTTGATTCGTGACTCGCATCACGACCTGCCAAAAACTTCCCGTGTTAGTGAACGATCCCGGTTCGCGGAGGAATCGCGATGCCGATTACTGGAACAGCGTCCATCATGCCAGAAAACGCGATCAACGAGGACAGCGTTGCCCCTCATGCGCCTCGCATGATCGGCGGTTACCACCTCTTGCGTCGCCTCGGGGAAGGGGCGATGAGTACGGTTTACCTTGCCTACGATGCAGTGGGTCTGCGAAACATCGCGTTGAAAGTTCTGGCGGATCATCTGGCCGGGAACAAACAGTTCGTCAACCGCTTCTACCGCGAAGCGCGGATGAGCCAACAACTTCTCCACGCCAACATTGTTCGGGGTCTCGCGCAGGGGTTCGACCCGGATACCCAGAAACATTTTTTGGTTCTCGAATACACCGACGGCCCGAACGCCCTGCAATTGCTTCAACAGGGCGGTCCACTGCCGATCAGTCGGGTTGTCCGTGCTGGCATTGAGATTGCCCGAGCCTTGCAATACCTCCACGCGGGCGGCTTCATCCACCGGGATGTGAAACCGGAAAATATCCTGATGGGTTCGGACGGCACCGTCAAACTCGCCGATCTTGGGCTGGCGAAACGTCTCACTGGCGATGCGGAGTTAACCACGACGAACCAAGGCGTTGGCACCCCGCACTACATGCCTTACGAGCAATCCGTGAACGGCGAGTTGGTCGATGGCCGTAGCGATTTATTCGCACTGGGTGCGACGATGTACCACCTGTTGACGGGCCGACTGCCGTTTCGGGGGGAGACGCACGAAGAAATCGTGCGGGAAAAAGCCCAAGATGCCTACTGCCCCATCCGGGAGTTTCGACCGGACGCCACGCCGGTTCTCGATTTGATTTTAGCGCGAACTTTGGCCCTTGACCCCCGCGCCCGCTTCCAGAACGCTGGCGAACTCATCACGGCATTACAAAGTCTGGATGAACAGGATTGGGAACTGGTACCGAACACGACTGATCCGGTGTTAGCCGCTGTGCCCACAATGGGGCGACTTCAACCGGTGCAACAAACCCGACCTGATTTGTTGAAAGTTCCACCGCCTATGCAACGCGCGCCGGTCACACTAGCCAAGCCTTCAAACCCGCTGATTCTCAGTTTCAATCGCGTGGGGTTGTTACTCGCGCTTGCGGTCGGAATGCTCTTGTACGGTGCTGGCTTTCAAGAGTTTTGGTACGCTGTTTTCCCAAATCCCTCTCGCTTCGACTCTTCGGTGTCGTTGGTTCTCCTGCAAGTCTGTTTGCCACCCGTCGCCGTGATTCAATAAACCTCTCTCCGGACAGAATTCGTCACCGTAACATCATCCCACAAGTAGGCAGACGTGCCATTCGATCGTGCGCGACTATTCATTGTCCTGGCCGCCGTGTTGTGGAGTTTGAGTAGCGTGTTTATGCGGTTGCTGAGCGAACCCACTGGGTTAGGGCTAGACGACCCCAAACTCACGCCGTTGCAAATTGCCTTCTTCCGGGGCTTGTTCGCCGGGCTGATGCTGATTCCGTTTTTGCGTCGAGTCGATCTTCGGGTTCGCCCCACGATGCTGGGCATGATGCTCTGCTTCGGCGTGATGAGCGGGTTGTACCTGTCCGCACTGGGCTTGGGTTCGGCGGCCAATGCGATTCTGCTCCAGAATACAGCACCGTTTTGGGTTTATCTCATCGGGGTGTATCTGCTGGGTGACCCGTCCGACGTGCGAAGTTGGCGGGCCATATTGCTGGGTATGGTGGGAGCGTTGCTCATCGTGGCCGGGAATTGGCCCTGGGATAAACCGATGGCGCAAGGGTCACACGACATCGAAATCCTGTTCATGGCGACAGGCAGCGGGATTGCCTACGCAATTGTGATTCTCTTCCTTCGCTACTTGCGGGCGGAATCGGGGGGGTGGTTGATAACGCTGAATCTCCTGGGCAGCGCAGGTGCAATTGGTGCATTTGTGCTTTGCTCACAAAACCTATCCGATTCCCACAACTGGTTCACGACACCGACCGTTCAACAACTTGTGTTCATCGCAGTTTTTGGTGCTGTGCAAATGGCGGCGCCGTACCTGTTGTTTACTTACGGGCTTCGCACGGTTAGCCCACAAGAAGCGGGAATCATCACGTTGTTGGAGCCGGTGCTTAACCCAATTTGGGCATACCTCATCGCCCCGGATCGGGAGACGCCGACGACGTGGACGTGGCTCGGCGGCTTGATTCTCCTGGCAGCATTGACATGGCGTTACTTCCCGACTGGACAAAAACGCCACGTGAAATGATTGCAATTGCTGTCACATTTTGGCAAAGTAGGTGTCCCACCCGAAGAGACCCTCCTCATGCCGACGTTCCATCTTGCAACATTTGAGACCAACGTCACGCCTCCCGAAGGGCATCCCCTTTGTGGCGGTTGGATTGAAGCCGTGCGTGGCGTGGACGACCCATTAAAGGCACTCGGGGTTGTTTTGCTCGGCGCGGGAAAGCCCATTGTTTTGTGTGCGGTCGATTGGGTTGGCTTGCGAAATGAAGCCCATCGGATCTGGCGAGCCGCCCTTGCAGAAGCGGCCCACACGACGCCGGAACACGTAGCGCTACACTGCGTTCACCCGCACAACGCGCCGTTTGCCGATGTCGAAGCTCAAAAGCTCATCGCGGCGGCGAACGGCCCGATTTCGTTGGACTTGAAGTTCTTCGACAAAGTGGTTCAGGATTCTGCCGCCGCTCTGCGAAAGTCATTATCGAAGACGACCCCGTTCACACACGTCGGAAGTGGCGTTGCGGAAGTCACCGAAGTCGCGTCCAACCGCCGAGTGCTTGGACCAGATGGGAAAGTCAAGTTCACCCGAACCAGTGCCACCAAGTCCCAAGAAGCGCGCGATGCACCAACCGGCTTGATTGATCCGATGCTGCGAACACTGAGTTTTTGGAACCACGAGCAACCGCTTGCGGCCCTGCACTACTACGCCACGCACCCGATGAGTTACTACGGCGATGGGCGTGTGAGTGCGGACTTTTGCGGACTGGCGCGGCAGAAACGCCAGGACGAGTCACCAGGCATCTTTCAAGTTTACTTCACCGGGGCTGCCGGGAATGTGACCGCTGGGAAATACAACAACGGCGACAAAGAGAACCGGGTGATTCTGCGCGACCGGATGCACAAAGGCATGGTGGAAGCGTGGAAGAAAACGTC
>JAYSXU010000582.1:0-3650 GCA_043716965.1 Fimbriiglobus sp. | reverse complement strand
TTTTTTACTCGTCACTTGCTGATGTCAGTTCTTTTTCCGTGGTTTCCGCGTATTCCGTGGTGAAAAATCTGGGCTACCCGATCGGACGTGGCGTTACTTGTTCTTTTCAAACCCGGTGGTCATGGCGGGGATTTTGCCGGATTGCAGGCTCGTCAGGCGGGCTTGTGCGGTCTCGGCGGGGCGGCTACGCGGGGCGAGTCGGGTCACTTTTTCGTAGCAGGCGATGGCGTCTTTCGTCTGGCCCTTCTGCATCCAGGTTTCAGCGAGTGTCAGGTACAAGTTTGCGGTGCGTTCGTTGAGTTGTTCACAGGCGACCGTGAGGCGTTCGGGATCGGTTTTGATGAGCGCGGCCAACGTACTTGCCGTGCGGCTCTCGGGCAGGTCCGCGAATTGAACGGTGAGTCGGTCGCACTTGTCGAGGCAATCGGCAAACTGTTGGCGGCGAAAATCGTCCTGGGCACTGGCGAGTTGCTCTTGAGCCAGCACGGTTCGCGGCTTGGTTACGACTTCCAGTTTCGCAACGTCATTCGGCATGAGGCGGCGAATCTGCTCCTTGAGTTGTTCGGGCGGCACAAATCCGCCAAGGAACGACAGTATCGTGCCGTCTGGTGCGGCAATCACCGTGGTCGGGTACTTCTGCACTTGCAACGCCTGAATGAACCCTGGCTCCAGGTTGCCGTTGACCCGCACCGCGATGACGTGTTGATTTACCAACCCCACAACGCTCGGGTCACGGAACGTGGTCGCATCTTGCTTGCGGCAGAAGATGCAATCGTCGGAGGTAATCGACACGAGTAGCGGTAGCCCTTTTTGAACCGCTTCCTTCCGGGCGGCGTTGTAATCGGCACGCCACAGGATGACGTCATCCGCCGCGATCGTCATTTGCGGAAACGGGACCAACACGAGCAAACCGACGAACACCAACCGGCGGACATCCGGGGAGGACAGAATCATCATGCAAATCCTCGGGGCGAAATCAGGCCAGACATGAGCGACAACGAAAACCATCTGAACAGATTGTTCCCCGAAAATTGCGCGAATTTAAGCTCAAGTTGTGCGAATGACTCGCTCGTGAAACGTGGTGCGTAGGTGCAACCCGCCGAACCGATTCAAACTCCGTTCGGGTCACGCGGGTTGCGAATTTTGGTCAAGAATGATGGAGTCAGACAGGGTGGGTTTGAAGTACGCGGGGCGTAAAGCGCAGAACGCCCACAATACCCGAAAGCCCACGGTTCATGAACCGTGGGCTTTACGCCGCCACACACTCCCATTGAAGTGTTCTGGTCGCTCAGACCCGATCCCCGAAACCCGATCCGTTACGCCCGAGGGTGTGCTTTCAGGTAACTCTCCTGAAGCCGTTTCGTCGTCACGTGGGTGTAAACTTGAGTCGTCGTCAGGCTCTTGTGGCCGAGTAATTCTTGCACCCCCCGGATATCCGCGCCGGCGTCCAGCATGTGCGTGGCAAAGCTGTGGCGAAGCGTGTGCGGGGTGGTGCGCGGGTCTAGCCCGGCGTGTTGCAGGTGCTTCGTCAACAACCGCCCGACACTCCGTGTCGTGAGTCGGGTGCCGTTGTAGTTGACAAACACGGCTTCGGTCTGCTGATTGTGTTCCCGCAAAATGAACTGGCGGTCCAGCAACCACGTGCGAATCGCTTCCTTGGCCGGGTCACCGAGAAGTGCCAGCCGTTCTTTCTTCCCCTTGCCACGAACGACGATAACGCCTTCGGTCAGGTCCGTGTCGTCAAGGTTCATGCCGCATAACTCACTGACCCGAAGCCCTGCGGAATAGAGCGTTTCGAGCATGGCGCGGTCCCGACGCCCTAGCGGTTCCTCGGCGGGGGGAGCGACGAGCAGTTTGCCCATGTCGGCGAGCGTTAAAAAGTGTGGCAAGTTTTTATCCAGCCGTGGCCCCCGCAACGCCTCGGCGGGGTTCGCCTTCAAAATTCCTTGCCGGCAGAGAAATTTCCCGAACGACCGCACCGCCGCGAGTCGCCGCGCCACCGTGCTTTTGGCGTACCCTTGGTTGTGCAACCACGCCACGAACGCCCGCAACGTTCGGGTGTTCCAATCGCGGGCTTCAATGGATGATTTCTGGACGTGATCGCGGAGGAACCCAAGAGCTTGCGACAGGTCTTCGCGGTATGATTTCACGGTTTGGATCGACGAGTTTTTTTCCAACCCGAGGTGCGTCAGGAAGTCAGCAAGGGACTGTTCAAGCGTCACGGTTAAGCCACCACGAATAACACGAATCCGACGAATAAAACCAATTCAGGACACCGTAAAGCGGAGTAGCACCACAGGAAAACTAGCCAAATCTGTTCTTGTTTTCATTCGTCCAATTCGTGCTATTCGTGGTGAACATCCGGGTTAGAAGCGGGCTGCTTCTTCGTCGTTGTGGGCTACGGTGGTCGTCAGCACTTTCACGGCTTGTTGCTTGGCTCGTTCGGTGAGGACTGCCGCGTCGAACCAGTTCAGCACAACTTGCGGGTTCGCCGCCGCATCACGGATCGCCGCGATGGTTTCTTCCCGGCTTGCGTCGTCATAAACATAAATGAATCGTTCGGTGCCTTTGAACAATGCCAGGACATTCAGGTCGTGCATTGTCACCAGCTCCGGTAAGCACATGTGTTAACCGGCTTCACAACCGGGTCACGAAGGATTCAATCGTGATAGGAACTGAAATCGGCGGAAAAGCAGCGCGAACTGCAACGATTTTGTGCAACAGGTCTGGTCATTGGGTACAACTCACTATCACAATCGGTACTCGCGGTGAAATCGATTTTAAGTGGAAAACACGACATTCGAGACTGAATGAAGGTGGTTTTTGCTAGACAGCGTCACAAACCCGCGAGTACGATCAGCCACTTGAAGTCATTCCCCCCCCGAACCCTCCCTCGGAGTTTCCCGCATGGCCGCGCCGAATGTACCCAGCACTTCCCCTGGGCTTAACGACCGAATCCTGTTTTGGGCCAGCTTTCTCACGCTGATTGCCGCCGGCATCGGGTTCTCCGTCCGGGGCGCGATTCTGAAGGATTGGGGCCAACAATTCGGCTTCACCCAAAGCGAACTCGGCACCATCACGGGTGGCGGGTTGCTCTGGTTTGGACTGGCAATCATCTTCTTCAGCTTCTGTGCCGACCTGTTCGGGTATGGCAAATTGATGCTCGTCGCGTTCGTGTTGCACCTGTCCTCCGCTGTCGTGACGTTCGCCGCCGCGCCGGTTTTTGCCGCCTACGGCAAGGATGCCGCGTACTGGTGCCTGTCGGTTGGTATGTTTTTGTTCGCGCTCGGGAACGGCACCTGTGAAGCCGTTATTAACCCGCTCACGGCGACGTTGTTCCCGAACAAAAAAACCCATTGGCTCAACATTCTCCACGCCGGGTGGCCACTGGGCCTGATTCTGGGCGCGGTCATCGTGCTGGGCTTCGGCCAAGTCGGTACGCCGATTCAGTGGGAGATCAAACTCGGGATCTTCCTGGTCCCGGTTCTGCTATACGGCATTTTGATGTTTAACCGCCCGTTTCCACGCTCTGAGGCGTCCGAGTCCAAGATCCCATTGGCGACGAGCGTCATCACGTTGCTGTCACCTGTTCTGTTGTTCTTGTTCCTCATGCACGCACTGGTGGGCTATGTGGAACTGGGCACGGATAG
>JAYSXU010000581.1:0-11097 GCA_043716965.1 Fimbriiglobus sp. | reverse complement strand
AGCGGAGGCGGTCCAGGTATGGCGGCGGCCCACCGCCGAGGCGTTCGTCTGGACCGTCCGACATCGGTGCGCCCTCTGCCGCCCAACACCAAGCTCGGCAACCGGTGGGGCTGTCGAGCCGAAACACCTAGGAAAGCCTATCTGCATCCGCCGTCGGGTGCAACGCCGGGTTCGGCGTCTGGGGCTTCCGGGCGAGGGTGGGCCATGACGTTGATGACCGCATCGCCCGGTCCAGCCACGAAGAATCGCCGCACGCCCCACGGCTCGTCGGTCAGCGGGTACACCACCCGGCCGCGAGGGCCGCCCGGTGGACCGCGTCCACGTCGCCCACCTCGACGGTCACGGCCGGGGCCAGCGGTCCGGGCCGCAAGACACTGACCTGGACGGCCGGTTGGCCGGGGATACGTAGGTGGCAATCCACCCTAGGTCCATGCCGACCTCCAGCCCCGGTTCGGTTCAGCCGTTGGCTAGGGACGTTTGCCACGCGCGGTCACCAATGACCGGGCGATGACGGGGGTGGCGTTGCGGGCGGTCCTGCGGCTGGAGTCGCACTGCTTCCGCGTGGGCGTCAGGTGGTACGAGGCGAAACGAAATCTCATCCGGGACGCCGTCCGCGCGTCCCTGGATGTCCCGACGATACGCTTGCTTCAGACAGCCACTACGTAAGACTCAAGATATATGTAGATGCGGCAGCAGTCTCCGGGACAATTCATATAGCTCTCGCGTCTGTTCGCGGCGCTCGGCTTCGCACAGGATTTCAGAATGGCTGAAATCCCTCGGATCGCGCTTCAGCAGCGTCATTTCGTGCAGGCCCTACAGATTTTCGAGCAGGCAGGTCAAAGCCGCTTTTTCAGACGAATCAACTCGGTCATCCACGATAGGTGCCAGGCGCTACTCAACCCCACGCAAGGAGAGATCGCCGAGGCCAACCGCAGCGGCACCATCTGGGGCCGGGTCCAGAAGGCCCGCGACCGCGCTGACGCGGCCCCGTGCAATGAACCGCCCGGCCCGGCGCTCGACCGCGAGTGACAACACACTGACACTGCAACTGAACCCGCCGGTTTCGCGTCGGAACCGGCCCGGTGAACGCTTCTAGCCTGGAGAGACACGAACCGTTCGGAAAGCAAGGCCAACCACGAGCTTCCCAAGTTGATCCGCCAACTGGAGCACCGCTTCCGCACCTGGCAGTCCAACTTCCGCCGCTGGCTACTTGTGCCGCTGCTCAAGGCTACCCCGGACAAGAAGTAAGCCGTGAACCGCTGACTCGATCGGCCACGGGGGTCACGTGATCCCCCGTGGCGTATTTATTCCTGGAACGAGGATGCCCCGTTTTGTTGTTGTTGAAGCTGGCCACACGCGCACCTCCCCGGCGGGTTCCACGCGACTGCCCTGTGGTTAGCAATCCGACGGCAACGCGCTTTCAGCCTGAACGCCGAATAGTTTGTCGCAAAAACTCCGCCAAGACATACGACGCTCATCGTGTGCGGGCCGTCACACGCTGAGGACCACCGAGACGGAACAATCTACCGGCATTAACGCATTCCACGGCGGGCGGCGAGGCGTTGTTCTTCGAGTTTGTCGAGTTCTTGGTAGCGACGTTCGTGGACTTGGGCTTCGGTGGGGTTTCCGGTGGCGAGTAGGGCTTGAGCGAGTTGAAGGTGGGCTTGCCGGTTGTTCGGGGCGATGGTGACCAGTTGGTTGAGGGTTGCGATGGCCACATCGAGTTTTTGACGACGTAGGTAGAGTGCGGCAAACTCTTCCAGGACGAACGGGGAGTTGCGGTCGCGCTCCTTGGCTTGTGTTAACAGTTTCTCGGCGGCGTCAAGGTTGTCTTGTTCGATCGCACACTTGGCGAGACCGACCAACGGTTCGGCGGCCTCGGGACGCAGGCGACGGCAAGCCAACAGTTCTTGCTCCGCCTCTGGCATCCGGGCATCGCCCAGCAAGCTATGGGCGAGAGCCAATCGGGCTTCGTAGTTCGACGGTTCGGCGGCGACCATCGGGCGGAGATCCTCGACCGCCGGCGTGTAATCACCGGCCTGCATTCGGGCGACCCCGCGATGAAATCGCCACGCCACGTGATTCGGATCGCGGGCAAGCAACAGCGTAAATAGCCGTTCGGCTTCGACGGACCGACCTTTGGCGGCGTAAGAATTTGCGACGGCGAGCAACACTTCGACATCGTCCGGGTTATCCCGCACAACCCGTTGCATCATCCCTTCGACTTGGGGCGGCCAATCGCGGGTCGAAAATAACAGCACCGCTTCCCGTCGGCCGTCGGCTTCGTGGACGCCAAGTTTGGCCGCTTGGCCAAGTGCGATCTCGGATTCCGGGTATCGCTTCTGTTGCCGCAATGCTTTCGCCAGTTTCAACGCGGCTGGTCCGTCGTCGGGTCGGGCAGCCAAGGCCGTTCGGGCTTCCGACTCCAGACGGCGGGAGCCGTCGTTATCGGCTGGTTCGGTTGCTGGCGTGGGAGTTGTCGCGGGTGTCGATGGGTCGGATTGGCGGAATAGTAGAAACCCAAGTCCCACAACGATCACCGCGCCGCCGACGAGTAGTTTCCGGTGCTGATTCATGGCGACGACTCCGTCTTGAGTTTTGTGTTCTTCACCCGGTCCGCTTCGATTTGACGGTACCGAATTTCATGGGCTGTTGCTTGGTCGTCGCGGCCGAGTGCCGCGAGTAGTTTTGCCAACCGGGAGTGGGTCTCGGCACGGGTCGGCTCGCCGCGTTCGGCTTGCTCCAGTAGTTTCAGTGCGCCGGATAAATCGCCGCGTTGCTCCACGACCTGGGCGAGTGAGAGTAGCGTTTCCACGTGTCCGGGGCGGAGGTTAAGAACCTTGGCGAACGCGACCTCCGCCTCGTCGAACCGCCTGAGGTAGGCACTCGCCCGACCCACGCCGAACACAGCAAAGAGGTTGTCGGGATCATCCACTTGGGCGGCGTGGAAGTGTTCATAGGCTGCGGCAAAATCGCCCAAATCCAGCAGGCAGGTTGCCAGGGTCAATCGCGTTGCGTCGAAGACGACCGAGTCGGGGTGCGTGAGTACGACTTCCAAGTCGGTACGGGCGAGATCAAGGCGCCGGGCTTGCAGCCACGCTTTGCCGCGAATAGCGTGTGCCCGGACATCGTCGGCATTCCGGTCCAGAACCCGACTGGCGTACTCCGCCGCAAGTTCAGTGTGCCCTACCTGGGTTTCTCCCTCGGCCAACGCCAGCAGAGTATCGGCGTCCTGTGGGTGATCGACTAGGAGGCGGTCCAGCGCCGGGCGTGCTTGCCGAAAATCGGTGACGGCGAGTAGCAAAGTGCGTTCGCGTTCAATCTCGGCCAACGGCCAACCGAGTTGCTCGGCACGGTCCAGGGCGGCACTCGCCTGACGCAATTTTGAAGCCGACCGGGCCTGTCGCGCCGAGAGAAATTGGACCTCCGGGTTGCGCGGGTGGTCCCGGCTCAACTGGTCCAACTGCGCCGTCGCCTGACGGGTGCCGATCTGCACCCGCACCTCGATTAACGCATTTTCCACGGCATGAACGCGACGCCAAGCCACCGTACCGACCACGAGGAGTGGAATCAACAGACCCGCGATGAGTATGACCCGCTTCACGATCTTCCTCCATTCGTCACGGTCACGGTCGCGGTTCGGGGGTTGGGTTTCCTTCCGTGAGCCGATAACTGCGGTCAGCCGTCAGTGGGCCGAAGCGTTGTACCAAGCCGGACGGCCAGCGAACCTCGACTTGCTCCGCAACGCGCTTTTCGCCCAAGCCGACGAGCAAACGTGGGTCGTGGGCGGACAGGTAACTCCCGCCTCCCTCACGATGCCGCACCAGCTTTCGCTCTCCGACACTGATCGTGACTTTGGCGCCAATCGCATCCCGGTTACTTTTCGTTCCAACGAGTTCCAGGCGGAGCCAGTGGTTGGGGGTCGTGGACTCGTTGTGAATTAGCACGGCACTCCCTCCGCTGTCTGCGAGGTACAGGTCCGTGCGGCCGTCGTTGTCGAAATCGGCGACGGCTAGTCCGCGCCCGACGTAGGCGCGTTGGAACACTTCACCCGCTACCTTGGAGATTTCCCGGAAGTGCCCGCGACCGTCGTTGCGAAACAATTGCGGCGGCTGGCGGAACGTGTTGTTCGGGTTTTTGTCGTCATCAATGTGGGCCATGACGTGACCGTTCGCCACGACCAAATCCAGGTTGCCGTCGTGGTCAACGTCCAGCACGCACGTGCCGAAACCGAGACGGTGCCAACTCGGTGGCCCCAGCCCGGAGCCGTTGGTCACGTCCAGAAACCGACAGCCGCCCAAGTTGCGGAACAGGGTGTTCGCTTCCTGGGCAAACGCGGTGGCGTACAGGTCGGGTCGCCCGTCCCCGTCGAAGTCGCCCACGGCGACGCCCATGTAAGCCTGGGGGTTGCCGACCCCGTTCACTGCACACCCGCTTGCCGGACCTAGTCGTTCAAACTTGCCGCCGCCCAGGTTGCGGAACAAGAAGTTCGGCACGCCGTCGTTAGCGACGAAGAGGTCGATCTTGCCGTCGTCATCCAGGTCGAGGGCGACCACACCTAACGACTTGGCGTTGGGCTGATCGACGCCCGCCGAGACGGTGGCGTCCGCAAACGTCCCGTTCCCCAGGTTGCGGTACAGGATACATTTGGTGCCCGCGAATCGTTGCGGCGGACACGCGGCCCGGCGCTGGGTGGAGGCTTGGATACATTCCGGGTAGTGGTCCAGATCAACATGGACATAGCTGCAAACAAAGAGATCGAGCAGCCCGTCGTTATCAAAGTCCAAGAACGCGGCGCTGGTGCTCCAGTTCGGTCGGGTCTTCCAATCGGGGTGGCTGCCAAGGCCCACCGGTCCGGTGATGTCTTCAAACTTCCGGCCCCCCTTGCCGTCCGGAATGTTGCGGTAAAGCACGTTCGGCTTGCCGTAGCACGTCACGAACAAGTCCGGGAAACCGTCGTTGTCGATGTCCCCGACGGCCACCCCTTGCCCGCAGCCGACGTGACCCACACCCGTTGCCGCCGTCACGTCTTGGAAGCGACCGCCGCCGAGGTTGCGAAACATCTTTGACGGGGCAACCGACGGCGGCGACTTCGGATCGACGGGAGACCCTTGCACGAGAAACAAGTCGAGCAACCCGTCTTGGTCGTAGTCAATCCAGGCTGCCCCCGGACCCGTTGAATCCATCAAGTATTCCATCGGCGTGCGGCCATCGACGTGCTGAAACTCGATGCCGGCTTTCCTCGTGATGTCTACGAAGTTGACAACCAACCCCGGTGGCAGCAACGGCGGCAACGGATTCGTGGCGGGAGTTTCGGGCGAAGTCGTGGAAACATCCTGACCAGTCGTGGGCACGGCATGATTTTTGGATCCGACTACCCACCATGCCGTGATTGCGACGAGGCTCAGTAATCCGATTGCGACAAGGACACGACGCATGAGAGAAGCCCTTACGTCATCAACGGGCAGAGGGGGAGTGAACGAGTCGGGGGGCCACGACGCCTTCAATCAGTCGGTAGCTTTTAGCACCGGCCAACGGCCCGAACCGTTGCATTGTACCAGCCGCGTTGGGCCACCGGACGGTCACTTCGTCAACGGCTTCTGCGGTACCGAGACCAATCAGGACTCGTTGTTCGTGGGCGGAGTAGTAACTGCCTCCCCCTTTCACGTGGCGAACCAGAGTCCGACCGCCGACGCGAACAGTAATCACGGAACCAATCGCGTCCCGATTGGCACCGACCGGATCCCGATGGCGGGCGCCTTCGAGTTCGACCCGCACCCAGTGGTTCGGCGTCTCGGTGACATTTCGCATCAGCGCAGGCGGTCCACCCACATGGGTCACGACCAAATCCGCCCGCCCGTCGTTGTCGTAATCCGCCATTGCCACGCCGCGACCGACGTGCGGCGTCTTCCAATACGGCCCCGTTGTAGCCGAGACTTCCTGGAATTCACCCTTGCCGTTGCCCTTAAACAGTTGTGGCAATTGCGCGAACACTTGCGGCCGGCCGTCCTCGGCCACGACTAACTCGACGGCGTTGCGGTGCGTGTGGCCGTTGGCCACGAACACGTCGAGGTTGCCGTCGTGGTCGGGGTCAATCAACGCCGTGCCCCACCCGACCTTGTCCCAGCTTGCGGCAAACATGCCGGCTGATGTGCTGATGTCCGTGAAGAAACCGGCACCGCGATTCCGGAACAGCACCGTGCTTTCGTGAAAGTACGTGGTCACGAACAAGTCCGGAAACCCCCGCCCCGTCAGGTCGCCCGCTTCGATGCCCATGCTTCCCATTGGTCGGCCACGGTGTGTCGCCCCGGTACCCGCACGCAACGCCACGGAGCGAAATCGCCCCCCGCCCAGATTTTGGTAGTGGTGGTTGAGCACCTCATCGTTCCCGACGAAGATGTCGGCTTTCCCGTCGCCGTCCAAGTCGAGAATGACCACGCCGAGGGCTTTCCCGTCCGCGTCGAGACCCGCTTGCGTCGAAACGTCGGTAAATGTCTTGTCGCCGTTGTTGCGGAACAGATAGCTTCGTGTGGGCGGAAAGTGTTGCGGACCACAGGCGGTGCGAATCGGCCCGGTCTTGCCTGTTTCCGTGCAGTTCGGGTAGATGTTTGGATCGAGCACCAAGTAGCGACAGACGAAGAGGTCGAGGAACCCGTTGCCGTGCAGGTCGCCGAACGCGCAACTGGTACACCACCCGTCGAGTGCCAATCCCGCTTCCACCGTGACATCCCGAAATCGGCGGCTCTTGCCATCATCAGCCGGTTCGTTGTGGTACAGCCTGCCGCCGTTGAAATGACTAACGAAGAGGTCGGGAAACCCGTCGTTGTCGTAATCGCCCACCGTCACGCCTTGTCCGTAGCCTGGGGTAACGATACCCGCCGTGGCTGTGACATCGCTGAAGGTTCCGTTGCGATTGTTGTGGTAGAGACGACTAGTCGGGGGTTTGCTTGGGTCAGGCGGGAAGGGGCCACTTTGAACGAAGAACAGGTCGGGGTATCCGTCCCGGTCGTAATCCAACCAAGCGACCCCGCCGCCCATCACTTCGGGGAGAAATTGCATGGCCGTCGCGCCATCTTCGTGGCGAAAATGGACGCCGGCCATCGAAGCAACTTCTTCAAACCGAAAGCAACAGGTTGATTCAACGGATTGGGTCGGCGTCGGATTCGACGGAAGTGTGGGTGCCTTGCTGCCGAGTTGCCAGGCAACTCCGGCAACGACACCAAAACCGAGAATGACCAGGATCGCCAACGCAATCAATCGCCTTCGCATGGGCGTCCCCTCAAGTCACCGACTACTTTTTGCCCGCTGCTCCACTTGGCGTGCCCATGCTTGACGACGTTCGCAAGGTCAGGTCAAGCGTCGCACTGCCGGCGGCGATTTCATGAAACTGACCGTTACCTTCGTCGGTTGGAAGGATGTCATCCTTCGATGATGCTTTCTTGCCTTCCTTACCTTCCTTGACGGAATCGCCCATCGAGTCGGACGCTTTGGGAGCCGTCTGCGAGGTGACTTCGACTTTCGCTTTGCCGACGGGAACATTTTTGACCGTATATTTTCCGCCCGAAATTGGACCGCCGACTGGCGTGCCTTTTCCGTCGGCACTGTAAAAGCTAATCAGTCCCTTTTCGACGGGTTGGCCGTTAAATGTCACAGTTCCGCTCACGCTGCTACCGCCGCCACCGCCACAGCCCGAACTGAGTAACGACGCACACCCGATGAACAATAAAGTCGCAGCAAAAACACGATTCATGACAATTTCTCTTGCAGGAAAGGGGACTTACTAAGTATACTAAAATAAATCATAGTTCAAGACGCGATTTCCATAACCTCGCGTCTGAGTTGTGGCGTAGACTGTTCTGAATTGAGGACTCCTTTCCCAGGAAGAAATGTCCGTTTCAATTTGATTCAAGACCGATGGTTCTTGGATAGTTGGCAGTTACTTCTCGTCTTTTTCTCATTTTACGGAGCAGATCCATGCGAAGTCGTGACCTGAAACCGAAGGTCGGTTTCACCCTGATCGAGTTGTTAGTGGTGATTGCGATCATCGCAATCCTAATCGGGTTGTTGTTACCCGCTGTTCAAAAGGTCCGCGAGGCGGCGGCTCGGGCCAAGTGCTCGAACAACCTCAAACAATTGGCGCTCGGGCTTCACGGCTACCACGACGCCATCGGCAAACTGCCACCCGCCCGCAAAGCCGACCAATTCAATGCGTTCACGTGGTCCATGTACACGATGCCGTACATCGAACAGGGAAACAAGTACAACGGGTTCCCCAGTTTGACCGATGCGGCGGCACTGAACCAAACGCAAGCCCCCGGCGCGACGCAAGTGGCACTGGAAGCCGTCGTTGCAACGTGGTTCTGCCCGAGTGACAACCCGACTCCGGTCGGCGAATCCGGCGGCGGATGGGCGCGGGCACGTGGGAATTACGCAGCCTGTCTGGGCGCCGGTGGGATGTACGGCACCCAACTGAACAATCAGTTGCCGTTCGGGACGGGGATTTTCACCGTCGGTGCCGGTCAGACCGTGACCAATTCCAAGAAGTTGGCACTCACCGACATCACCGACGGAACCAGCAACACGATTATGCTCAGCGAACGGATCTCCACGACCGTCACGGGTTGGGGTGGTCTGCCGGGTGACATCACCCTCGGCAACATGGGCGCCGGGCTTTACACGAACTTGAACACGCCGAACACGACTGTCCCGGATTTACTCCGTGGCAACTCCGACGGTGCCGGCGATGCGTGCCCGATCAACCACGCCGACTCGGGTTACAAGCCGCCGTGTTCGTGGGCCGGTTCCAACCAAACGAACGCGCACGCCGCCGCGTTCAGCAAACACACCGGCGGTGTCAACGCGGCACTGGGTGACGGGTCGATTCGGTTCTTCAAAAACTCGATCTCGTCAAACACTTGGCGGTCAATGGGAACGGCAAACGGTGGGGAAGTCTTCACTGACGACTAACGTCCACACCAATCCTGTTCCGCACGGGATTGGCACATTGGTTAGTGTCTGATTTCCTCGTGTCCCTGTGTTGTGGCCGCTTTGTGTCGGATCACCGCCACGACTTTAACTGAATCAACCCACCAGAATCCGCGAACAGGGCGTTCGCGGATTCTACTTTTTTGACAACTCGCACCACGCAAGTTCCAACACCCTGAATGACGAGTTGGGTGCCCACAACACACAGCCAAGGATCTTTCACAACTGATGCGGGTCTGGGTTGTGCGCTGTTGGAATTTAGACGTGAGCGTTCTACATTAAGCGTGAACACAAACCGTTCTGGGCGGCTGAATCCCGCCCGCCACACCAACCTCGGAGCCAGGCAATGGCTGAAGAACTCAAAGCGCCGGACGCGACCACGCAGCAAGCGGGCGGACAGCCGATGTCCGTCCAAGTTCAAGTCGATGTGACGAAACTCGAAACGGTGTACGCGAACTTCGTTCGCCTCAGCTTGAGCAGCAGCACCGAAGAAGTCGTCATGGACGTCGGGTTGCACACCGGGATTCTCACACCGGCGGGCATGGAACCGATCCAGCTTACGCACCGACTCGTGATGAACCCGTTCGTGGCCAAACGGCTCCTGGACTCGTTGCGTCAGATCGTTGCCCGGCACGAACAAGCGTTCGGCGCGTTGGAAGTGGACCCGCAGAAACGGTTACGCCAACGCTAAAATCGTCGGTCGGCACAGATTTGAGTTCGCACCAACACCGCCGGGGTTATACCCCGGCGGTGTTCTTGTTGGTGGGCAGGAGAACACCCCGTTGCTGTCCGAAATCGCCACACCCGGTGTTGTCGGATTCCCAGACTTCGCGCAATTCGGCGGAACACTCGCGGAACTTAAACTATCTGTTTAGCAGTGAAGGCTTTTGTCGTTCCGGTCGGTTTTCGCAGCGTTGCGGTGAAACATGGCGTCCCCGAATACAGTCGAAGAGATGGTCCATCTCGTCCAGAAAAGCAACTTGCTCGAACCAGCAAAGTTGGAAGCATTTTTGACCATGAACTCGGACGGCTTTGAAAGCCCCGCCGCGCTCTGCAAGAAACTTCGCGCCGACGGATTGCTCACGCCGTTTCACGCCCAACAACTCCTAGCCGGGAAGCACAAAGGCTTCTTTCTCGGCAAGTACAAAATCTTGGACCGCATCGGGTTGGGCGGCATGGGTCAAGTGTTTCTCGCGGAACACGGGGCGATGAAACGCCGCGCTGCTCTCAAAGTTCTGCCACCTGATCGCACGGAACGCCATTACTCCCGCGAACGCTTCCTCCGAGAAGCCCGTGCAGCGGGGCAGCTCGATCACCCGAATCTCGTGCGGGCGTTCGACTTCGAGGAAGACGGGGATGTGATCTTCTTGGTGATGGAATTCGTGGACGGCGTGACCTTCCATGACCTCGTGCTCCGGGCCGCACCGCTCGCACCAAACCGTGTGGCGAATTACTTGCTTCAATGTGCCAACGGCTTGGGGTATTTGCACTCGTATAGCCTCGTGCATCGGGACATCAAACCGGCGAACTTATTGGTCGATCGACAGGGTATCGTCAAAATTCTAGACCTCGGCTTGGTGCGGTCCGAGGTGGACGAGGATAACCTGACGAAGGGCGAAGGGGTCAAGATTCTCGGCACGGCGGATTACCTGCCACCGGAACAGGCGATCGACTGCTCCAAAGTCGATGTGCGGGCGGACATTTATGGCCTCGGTGCCACTGCGTATTACCTGTTCACCGGGCGGCCGCCGTTCGTAGGCGATCACGTCGCGCAGAAATTGATCGCCCATCAAATCAAAACCGCGAAACCGATTCACGAAGTTCGACCGGACGTGCCCGTCGAACTGTCGGCCATCATCACGAAGATGTTGGCGAAGAAGCCAGCGGATCGGTTTCAAACGCCGGCGGAATTGGCCGAAGCGTTGAAGCCCTTTACTCTCACCCCACCGGCTCTTCCGACCGAGGACGAAATCCCCATGATCGTCGGCGGGGCGTTCGGCAATCCGGGTTCCGTGAACCTGAGCGGTTCGTCGAGTACGCGGACCGGCGGTTCGTCACTCATCGCAGCGGGTAGTAGCACCAACTCGGCGATTCGGTACTACGCCGACGGCA
>JAYSXU010000059.1:0-6289 GCA_043716965.1 Fimbriiglobus sp. | reverse complement strand
CCCAATCCGTTCTGGCGATTGCAACGCAGCGATCTTCGGCATTAGCTCCCCGAACACGACATGCAAGTAGGTAACCATTCCGAGAGTCAGCACGACGGATAACGTTCGTGTAATTGGACCTTGCCAGGAATCGGGTAAGGATGACAGAAGTGGGGCGATCAAATCATGCATAGCCGGTTCGCTGACTAATCCCAGCGCTAAACTCGCAAACGTGATCCCAAGCTGTGCGGCCGCGACGCTGCGATCAAGATGTTCGATGGCTTCCATCAGGGAAGTCGATCGCGGGGTGCCGGCGTTGACGAGCTCTTGAACCCGAGTCTTTCGGACGGCGACGAGGGCAAATTCCGAAGCGACGAAAAACCCGTTGATCGCCACAAGCACTGGGATCGTCAACAAGCCCAAGATCGTAAACAAAGCGCCAGTGTCGTTAACCGCTGCGTACACAGTCACGAAGTCTCCGTAGCGAAGAAAACACCCACGACACCGGACTAGCCGGGCGTGGGTGTAGGTTGACCATCATCAACAGTGACACGACATCATTGTACGAAATGCCCATCGGAATGCGGTTACTTGCCGCCGGGCGGCACGTACTTGGTGAGCCACGCAAACACTTCGGTATGCCAATATTGACTGTTTTTGGGTTTGAGAACCCAGTGGCCTTCGTCGGGGAAATTCACAAACCGTGACGGCACGCCTTGGCGCTGGAGTGCCGTAAACAGTTCATGCCCTTGCCCGATCGGACAGCGGAAGTCGTAGTCGTTGTGAATGACCAGCATCGGGGTTTTGAACTTGGCAAGGTTGGCTGCCTTTTTGTGCGGACTAAATTCCGCATAACTTCCGGGCTTCTCCCAGGGCAACCCTTGGTGTTCCCATTCGTCGAACCACAACTCGTCGGTCGTCCCCCACATACTTTCAAAGTTCCACACACTACAATGGGTAATAAGGCACTTGAACCGCTTCGCAATGTCGTTCACCGCAAACCAGTTCTGCATGTACCCGCCGAAACTCGCCCCAGCGCTGCCGATCCGGTCCTTGTCAACGAAGGGCAACTTCTCCACATAATCGAGGCCCGCCACGAGATCGCGGTAACACTTGCCACCCCAATCGCCGGAGATTTCATCGACATACTTCTGGCCGAAGCCGGTGCTTCCGCGTGGATTAGGTAGTGCGACGACGTACCCTTGGGCGGCCCACAGTTGCGGGTTCCAACGGTTGCTCCAAGCGTCCTCCCACGCACCTTGCGGGCCACCATGAACGAGGTAAATCACGGGCCACTTCTTTTTATCGTCGAAGCCGGGCGGTTTCAGAATCCACATTTGCATCATGCCGTCTTCGATCTTCACTTTCACACGTTCTGGCTTCGTCCGGTTCAGTTCTGCCAGTAGTGCATCATTGTCCTTGCTGATCTTCACTTCGGTTAATGTGCCGCTGGCAGTACTCATTGCCCACACATCACCTGGGGCGGTCATCGACACGTGAAGGAAGGTCGAGGCTTTCCCATCGCTGGAATAGGTCAGCCCACTTGCAGACCCGCTATTGAGTGGCTCTTGGGTAATCTCGCTCTTAGCAGCGGTCGAGGTGTAGTACATGATGTTCTGGCCGTTGGTGTCAGCAATGAATGCCAAACTACCAGGAGTGCGCCAAGCGAATTCACCGACCGACAAATCCCGATGGTTCGTGACGTTCGTTGCCGACCCGTGCAGACTTCCGTCGGCAGCGCAATCGACGACCAGGATGTCCCATTTGTCCGCTTCGTACCCCGCTTTCTTCTGGGCACGCCACGCGAGTTTTTTGCCGTCCGGGGAGAACTTCGGAAACACGTCCGCCGCTTTGTTGCTGCTGGTCAGCGTTTCCCATTTCGTCGATTTGTTATCCAAACCGACGCGGCAGAGGTTGTAATCCGTCACCCACGATTCACCTGTTTCGGGCACCGCCGTGAAGACGATGTGCTTGCTATCCGGTGTGAACGTGAAGTCATCCCCGACGCTAAACGTGGTACTGGTCGGGTAGGCATCCCGGTTACCAGGGGTGGCGTCGTGGCAATTGGATCCGTCGCTGGCAATCACGAAAAGATGCTGGCGTTTGTCACCCACGTATTCATCCCAGTGGCGGTAGAACAGCTTCGTAAAGGTTTTCGCCTTCACCGGGTTCTCTTCGACCGCTTTGTCTTTGTCGGCGTTTTTCTTGTTGCTCTCCGCAAACGGCAGTTCACTGAACTCCGGATAGATTGCCGAGACGAACGCAATTTTCTTGCCGTCCGGCGACCAAATCCCCGTATCGGCACCCGTGCTAATGTCCGTGATCTTGATCGCTTCCCCGCCGTCGAGGTGCAACAGATGCAGTTGCCCGGTACCACTTCGGGTGGAGGTGAACAGGATGGACTTCCCGTCGGGTGACCACCGCGGGTGGGTGTCCTTTTTGCCGTTGGGATTGGTCAGTTGCTTCGGCGGATTTTTGCCGTCGGTTGTGGCCAACCAGAGAGCGGTGGTGGATTTGTTGGCTTCCAAACTCACCGTTGTGACTTGGTAAACAACGTGTTTGCCGTCTGACGAAATTTGCGGCTCCGCAATGCGTTTGAACTTAAAGAGGTCATCAACCTGCATCGCTCGTTTGTCTGCCGCGCCAGCGTCTTGAGTCATATACGCTACCACAGCCAGCACCACAGCGCTGAGGAACAGCACTTTCATGCGACATCCTTTATGAGTAAGAAACGGAAGGAGAGTTCAACTGCGGTATTTTATCGAATCCCTTTCCCGTGACCTGTTATCGCAGAATGACTTGAGAAAATCGTTGCACGACGTGGTAGAGCCGAACCGCAATTCCAACCGCCCCGGCACCGCAAAACAAGACCCCAGCGAATGTCGTTACCCCTACGATCGCAACAGCCAGAATACTGCAACCGACCAGTTGATCCGGCCACTTGAGCCATGAGCGGTTTGAGAACCAGACCAGCAAAGCCAACCCCGCAAGCCAACCGCTAGCGGGCATGATGGTTGCCAGATTTAATCCAGGACCACAGGCTTCGTATGGTTCAGAAGTTGGTATTGAGGTGGCTGGCAGATCGACATTACTCGCCTGTTGGGAGATAGGAGGTTGCACCGTCACCGGCGCTACAGACCATCTACCGATGGCACGATTGGTCCAGCTATTCGTCGATGCGATTCGGCTGGCTTCCCAACCAGTGGGTCCGTTCGTGACCTTCAGGCTGGGGTCAAGTGTTAGCGTCCGGCCGGACCATTCTCGTGGGGTACCATTCCAAATGATGCGAGGTTCAGGCAATGTCCCGATCGGCACTTTGTTAACGATTATGGTGACAGTCAGTGAACTTGCGGTCTGTATCGGAGGTACGCGGATTAACCAAGTCTGGGATTCCGCGTGGGTTTCGATTGGGAAGATCGCGGTATTTTGGATGCCCTGAACCTCTGGCATCGTCGCCATCGTCGTCCCGTCCAGATGTGCCTCGAACTGTGTTGCCGGACCTGGAGGAACGGACACTGTCATCACGCTGCGATACCGACAAGTGTCACCAATTCGATCCACGGTTTCGAGTATCTTGGGGTCTAAGATGTCTCGTGGTGACCCAACGACGAACTTCGGCGTACCGGCACTGGACTCGACGGCAAACGATTCTTCGACGCTCAGGGGGTTGGACTTTTGCACAATCCCTATGACTGGCTGTGACTGGACCGTCCAACCCGATACCGGACGCGATCGCAGTGTCTGAACAGCGTTCGGTGGCAGGCCGGTTGGCATCGGGAGTTCGACCTCTTTGACCTCGGCGGGCTGTTTGGAACTCGGAGTAGAATTGGCCAACGATCCTGTCCACCGGATACTGGCGTCTCGTGTCGGCTTACGGAACCAGACCTGGACGTGATTGCCGACACGGGACCAATTCAACAGACCCGGCGCACGGAGGTCAACGATCGTCGCCGTCGTCGGCCAGTCAAATTCAAAGAACGGAACAGTTGCGGGACGAGTGAACCGGATTTGCCCCTCGAAATCGGCACGGTTTCCGATTGCCCAAAGTCCATCGGCCACAGTCGAACCACTCTTTTCAGTTAGCCGCAAAACGGGTCGGAGTTCGGGTAAGGGACCAGTCCGCTGAAAAACACGATCCATTGAACTACGGTCCAGAGCGAGTTCTGGAATCATTCCGAATCGACGCAGAACTTCGTCGGTTGAGAAATCAATCGCCCGAATTCGCTCCAAACCTTCCACAGTTAGCCCGCGCAATCGGATCGCCGAGTAGGCTTCCGACTGTGTAACCTGGGTCGCATGTGGCATTCGTAAAACCGGGCGGACACTCGTTCCGTGACGCGGGATCAGCTTTAACAGGACAGTGAAGCGACCTGTGAACACGTTCTGGAATTCGATCTCTAATCGCTGCGACCCATTTGTTTGCAATACCAGTTTCCAATCTCGTAATCCTGGTCTCCCGATTGGATTCGGTTGGCCGTCCCCGCTACGAAGGATCGGCGTGCCCACTTCTAAACCAGGAGGTATCTCGAATGAGACTTGAGAGAGACCTCGCCCCTCGACGCTGTACTGAAACGCAGAATTCAGTGTCGTTTCACTTTCGGCCAGATCCCAGACATTCATTTCCGAGACAATCACCGTTGCTTTCTCACTCGTAGGAGACCCTTGGTGCCATCGCAAAACCAGCGAGCGTCCAGCGCCGTGGTCTACTTGTAACCGGAGGCGGTCTCCTTGAGTTGTTACGGATTGAGTTCCGTGACGTGTTGGACAATCGAGCAGACTCGCACCACTCATCGCAAGAATTTGAACACGAGACGAGACATGATCCGGAATCATGAATTTCATTTCACGATCCACACCAGTGGTCACAACTGGAACGACGAATCGGGCCGTGAGACTGTGCGAACCGGGGTTGCTGATAGTGATCGTGTATTGATCTGGCTTTGTCCCGTCGGCGTAGGCGGGTTGGCCGTCCAACTCTAGCGATTTCAGCCGAATCCCACCTAATGGCAGTACGAAGCGGTGCTCACCGCTGCGATAGCAAACTAGGTTAAACTTCGCGGAGATACTTGCTTTGTCCTTCTCACAAGTCACATCGTATTCTGCCTCTGTCATTACAACGCCTGGAACTGTGGAACGTGCCAATGTGTCCAGCTGGTCGATTGTAGCTTGGGCGACAACAACACCCAAGGTATTGGCATCCCCAGAGGTGAGTAGGACTGTGACAGGTTCCGGAGCTTGGGCGATGTTGACCGGGCTACCGAACCCGAAGGCGACCCATCCCATCATCACACCTACAGCTGAAACGATTCGAGTCCGCACACTACTCCCATGAGAAGTCGAGACTGGTCCCGAGCGATTCTTGTCGTTGTTCTTCTGGGAACGAGATACTAGCAACACGGTGAAAACCACCATGCCCACCACGACCCCAGGTCGCAACAAAACCTCCCATCCTTGTGGCAACAGCCACAATGCGACTCCGATTACGCCGATGCACAGAACAAACAGCCAGCGACATCGACGCTGCCCACAATGCAGCACGAGATAGGAGCCGACCCCCGCGACAATGACGGCTAGAACCAAACCGATGCTGAGCAACACCGATGTAGGTATTGCGGTGAGAGATGTAACTTCGACGTCAACAGGTTCCGACGGTGAATCCAGCCGAGGCCAGCGGCGGTACTCTGGTGCCAGCGTCCAGCGTGAGACAATTTCGGAATCACCTAGCAATTTGGGAGACATGATAGGTGTCACCTGGACAGGCCAAATCGAACGGCCAAGGTTAGGCAACTGATACCGCAGTTCAATCGGTAACCCATCTGGAGGAATCGTTGGCAACGGGAAAGAAAACCCAGGTCCATCGCTATTATCGCCAGATCGTAGTTCAGCGTGGTCAACGGCACGCCCCGCAAATTGGACACCTTGTAACTCCGCTGAAGCGGGTAGCGTCACCGATAAATTTCGATCTCCTGCCCGAAGAATTCTTCCCACAAGAATGACACTTTGTCGTCCATTTGATTCGAGACGAGTTAGGAGATCGAACTTGGAGAATTGCCATTCACTGGCATTCTGTGCTGCAATCTGACCGAGAGGAGGTTTCACAAGGATCGCACTGGGTATCGGTTCGGATTTGAGATCGGACCCAATTGCGGAGTCGATCGAAACGGACAAGGTACTACGAGGTAGTTCTGTTCGATAGGGAAACCGAAGCCGTTTTGCATCCTCGCTGCTTGGCGTGAGGTTGACGGATGCCCATGCTTGCAGTCCCGGAGCGAGGTGGATGGTGAGTACACCATCACGTTCCTGAGCACCT
>JAYSXU010000580.1:0-1220 GCA_043716965.1 Fimbriiglobus sp. | reverse complement strand
CCGGGTACATCGAACCGTTCACCGGGGAAGGGATGGCGTGGGCCATGGCCAGCGCCGTCGCCGTCATCCCGCTGGTGGCACGCGGCGTCAGCGGCGATTCCCAAACGGGTCTTGCTAAGGAATGGGCCGCGGTTCACCGGGCTTGTGTGGGGGAACGTCAATGGACGTGTCGCGCACTCGCTTGGAGTTTGAAACGGCCGACGCTCTGCTGGCTGGCGGTACGTTGTTTGCAACTGATTCCCGCGTTGGCGGCCCCGGTCGTCCGTTCTTTGAACCGTCCTTTGATGTCCCCGTCTGGAGTGCGTTGATGCCCCTGGTGTTGCATGGTCTCGGTACCGCTCTACCACCCGACCGCGTGACGCAAGCGGAGTCGTTGAAGTCCGCGCAGGTACTCGGGCACCCGGCCATCCGCACGGCGAGTTGGCTTCCGGCCATCTACGCGAAATCCGGTGTGCGGACGCGCTACCAAGTGCTGGGGCGATCGTTCGTCGACGACTTGCTCACTGGCACCCGGCTCTCCGGGTCGCCGTTTCTTCCGGGTGCCGATCCGTTGGGGCCAACCACGGCCCAGCGGATGGCGATGTACGCGGACCACGCCCCCCGTTTGGCGGTGCAAGCCGCGGCCAACGCCCTGGCTGACAGTGGACTGTCCCCGAAGTCGATCACCCATTTGGTGACGGTGTCGTGCACCGGGTTCGTGTCGCCGGGGTTCGATTTTGCCATCGTCCGCGAACTCGGGTTGCGACCCACCACCGAGCGGATCCACGTCGGATTCATGGGGTGTCACGCCGCGATCAACGGCTTGCGCACCGCGTTGGCACTCGCCGCCGATCCGGCGAACACGGTCTTGATGGTGGCCGTCGAATTGTGCAGCCTGCACTACTACACCGGGCCGGACATCGACAAGGCGATTGCCAACGCGCTCTTCGCCGACGGCGCCGCTGCGATTGTTGCCTCGGGGCGCGGCGACAGTGGCCACCGGGTCACCGCGACCGGCTCGGGAATCATCCCCGATTCCACCGCGGAAATGGGCTGGGCCATCGGCGACCACGGGTTCGAAATGGTGCTGTCCAAACAGATCCCCAACTTCATCGAGCGCAACTTGCGAACCTGGATCGACGGCTGGCTCGGCGAACACGGGTTGACCGTGGAACGGATCGGTTCGTGGGCCATCCACCCCGGCGGACCGCGCATCCTGCAAGCGGCCCAAACCGCGCTGG
>JAYSXU010000579.1:0-3683 GCA_043716965.1 Fimbriiglobus sp. | reverse complement strand
GCGCACCCGCCCCCAAGCAAAACCAACCCACTTCAAAACCCCCGATCCCCGACACTACTCCACTTCATCGTGAATCAAGACACGCTTCCCGAACCAATCTTCGATGCGGTATTCGTGGCCACGGAGTTGGCGATTTCGTGTTAAGTCTAACTGCTCAAGGTTCTGCAAGTTCGGTGAATGGGCCATCACTTTGACCGCACCAATACTGATGTTGTTCAGACCCAAATTGAGCACTTTCAGCGAGCGGAGGAACCGCGAATTGGCCAGTGCTGTGGCACCGCGATCGGTGACGTCACTACAGCGAAGGTTGATCTCGTTGACGGTGCGCAAAAACGGCGAACCCGCCAAGGCCGCGACCGTGTCATTTTTCAAACACATGTAGCTAAAATCCAAAGCGGGTAGTCGCCCCAACCACGGGCACTTTGCCAACTGCGGCAACATCTTCTCAGCGTTGACAAATGAAATCGTTTGCAGCGGAATTCGATCCAAGACTTGCCACCCGAACTGGAGAAACGGCGACGTGTTGATACACAAGTCCCGGATAAACCCACGGGAATAGTTTGCTGACGTGATATGCGAATAACTTCGATACCTCGCCCACTTTGGGATTTCCTGAAGCCAACTCAACTTGTGAGCGTTGAACAATTCTTCGATCCGGTCAGCCCGTTTCTTGTGCGCGGATAACGGCCAGTATTCGCTCAACCCGATTTGCAACCGGATGAACTCGGCCCGTTCACTGCGGCCATTCTCTTCGAGCCAATCGGCGTACACCAGCCGTGGCAAGTCGTCGGCGGGCGTCGCGCAAATCGAGCGGAGCAGGGCGGCTTCAACGGGTGTGGGGCGTGCCATGCGAATGGTTCTGATAGCGGGTGTCCGGGTTCCACTTCGAGAGAAAAGTGACACTGGTGGCGACGAGAGGTTCGGGCACGTAGGTTAATCGCATTCAACACACCCACGCATTCGGAACCCAAATTCCATGACGCAATCACTCCGCTGGGGCATCCTTGGCGTTGCCGGGATTAACGCCCGCCTCATGCCGGCGTTCCACGCTTCCAAAACGGCGAACGTCGAAGCCATTGCCAGTCGCACCTTGGAAAAAGCCCAGGCGTCGGCCACGAAAAACAGCATCCCGAAGGCGTATGGAAGTTACGAAGAACTGCTGAAAGACCCCACGATTGATGCGGTTTACATTCCGTTGCCGAACCACATGCACGACGAATGGACCCGAAAAGCGGCGGATCACGGCAAGCACATCCTGTGCGAAAAACCGCTTACGGTGACTGCTGCTGAATCCGAAAAACTTGTCGCCTACTGTCGCAGCAAAGGCGTGCGGCTAATGGACGGCTTCATGTGGCCGCACCACCCGCGAACGCACAAGCTCCGCAAGTTTCTCGATTCCGGTGCGATCGGTGAGGTCAAAAAAGTGATCGCCGCGTTCACCTTTGACCTCGCCGGGCTGCCGACAAGCAACATCCGGATGCAGCCCCAAGCCGGCGGCGGCGGGCTACTGGATGTCGGCTGTTACACAACCTACGGCATCCGCTGGTGGATGCACGACGAGCCGGTGAGTGTTTTCGCCAAAGCCACCTACGTGAACAACGTAGACGTGGCGATGAGCGGCGTCTGGACGTTCGCCGACGGCCGCACGGCGACGTTTGATTGCGGCTTCACCCACCCGCTCCGCACCCACCTCGAAATCGTCGGCACCGAAGCGTGCGTTCGGGTGCCGAACATGTGGATTCCCAACGACCGTGCGGCGTTTGAAGTGATCCGTCAAGACGGCGACTTCGGGAACAAAGTTGAAGTGATCGAAACGCCGGGCGAAAATCAAATGGTACACATGCTCGACGACTTCGCCCAAGCCGTCCACGAAAAACGCGACTGCTACCCCAACCCCGACGAAGCCGTGAAGACCAACCGCGTGATGGACGCCCTCGCCAAGTCCGCCAAGGAAGGCCGCGAAGTGACACTGTGATGTCACTCGCTCAATACCTGATTTAATCCTGTGAAATCCTGTTGATCCTGTCTGAATGTTTTAGACAGGATCTATAAACTAGCGGGTTAATACCGCCAGATCAGATCGACTGTGAATCGTTGCGAGAAGAAGTCGCGGTTGCCGACGAGCGGGATTTCATACGCGGCACCGACTTCGATGTTCTTCGTCACTTTGTACCGGGCACCGAGTGCCCCGGTTAACAACGAACTGCCTTTGCCTTCGCCACCAAAGTTTACCAGGTCGCGGCCTTCGCCTTTGATGACGTTGGACGTGCCGTTCGTCGTCGCCTGGAACCAACTCAGTTCCGCCACCGGGTAGAACCGATGGTAGTTGCCGACATCGTAGGAAACATGCGCGCTACTGTAGAAGTAGTCGCTGCGGGCGTTGTTAATCGAGAACGAGTAACCCGCCGCCAGCAATGTGTTGAAGCTGCCAAGCCGTGTCTTCAAAAATGTCTGACCGAACGTGGCATAGGGCACGACTGAGAGTTTGCCCGTGTTCTGATACACGCTGCCCGAACCCAACGGCACTTGGAACTGCGAACCGACGGCCAGGATCGTGCCATATTCTTCATCGCGGATCACGGTGACCTTCGGGCCGAACCAGAGTTCCGTGAGACCGACGTGATCCCCCAGTGGGGAGGAACTCGACGAGTTCACGCCCGTCACGCCGATCTTGTTCAACGTAATCGAGAACCGATTCGTAATCGCAATCCGCCCCTGCAACGCCGCCGCCCAGATGTTGCCACCCTGGAAATTCGGCTGCGGGCTGGGGATTTTTTGGTAGATGAAGTTCGGTCGAATTTCGGTCAGCGATCGCGGGTCTTCAAACAAGAACGGGTTCGAGATCGGCGAGACGAAGTTGTCGAATTCGTGGTCGCTACTGAACAGGCCGTTTTTATCCGTATCGAAGAGCTTCCGAATGCGATCACTCCAGGATCGGTCATCCCCCGGCTTGTCGTAATTCTGTTCCCGCCGACTTTCCGCACCGCTGCGTGATGATGGGGGTTGTTTCCCTCGCCGCACATCGCTGAGGTAATCGAACAGTTCGTCTCCGCGTAGCGATGGCCGTTCATTCGCCTGCTCCCCACGGCGCACATCATCCACCGTTTCGTTGGAGACTGGCTTGATGTCCGATTGCCACCGCAACTTGGCCGCTCGCGGTGGCAAGTCTGGCGTGTGCGAAACGGGTTCCGGTAAATCGTAAGAACCCGTCGAAGCCACGGGCGGCAATAGGAGCGAAGCCGGGTTCAGGCGAGCTGCCGACGACTGAGCCTGAGCGACGGTCGGCAGCCCAACCCCTACCCACCCCAGCACAACAGCCAGTACCACAAACCGCCCACGCATCCCACACCCTCCGCAACTTCGCACAAAGCGCTACGATCGTTATCGGTCCCCGAGACCGCAGAACCTGAATGCTTTACCAGAATCGGGACGGATGTTTCGCTGATGTGAACTTGAATAACCGGCTTGACGGTACGAAATGACCGGCGATAGTAACGTGGAACACCACAGCGATATTCAGGAGCGTGGGAGTTTGTAGTGGAACGAAGCAAGGTGAAAACTTGAACTACATTACTGGCGAAGAATTAGGGCGTGTGGATTGAAGCTGGTAAACCTGGAGGCTTTAGACAAAAAGATATTGGGCTTGATTCGTTGGTTTTTGGAGAAAGCATCTTCGACCGTTG
>JAYSXU010000578.1:0-11212 GCA_043716965.1 Fimbriiglobus sp. | reverse complement strand
CGCCGGAAGATGTCGTACAACAGGCCAAAGTGGTCATATCACACACCGGGTCAATTCTGGCCGCCGTGCTGAAAACGGGACCGTACCAGGAGCGGATCAAGTTCGACCCCAAGGCGGCGTTGAAAGCGAAACTGGATGACATTGAAATTTCGCAAGTCGGCAAGGACGAAAAGCTGCCGTGGGAAGCCAACGGCGTGAAGTGGCACACACAAGACCGCGTCACGACCAAAGGAACCGCGAGCAAGTGGGACGGCGCCGCGCTCGCGTGGGTGATCGAGCGGGTCGAAGACCTCGGACCGTTTTCCCCGACGAACTGGAACACACGCTCTGTGGTGGAAGTTGCGGCAGAAACCAAGTCGCACGGGTGGTTCCTCCACGCAATGACGGGGCACGAAGCGTATTTGACGTTGGTGTTCCGAGTCGGGCGGAACACGTTTAAGCAAGCCGATCTGACCACGAAACTCGGGCTGAAGCCGCTCTCGGACATTGTCGGCTTGGAGAACTACAGCCGAGATAAACGGGTGGATGTGACGCAGTCACGCGGACCGTGGCAGGATGTTTCGATCACGGTCGTGAAGCGAGAGGAGATTGACACGCCGACATTCCTCGCGTTTCTTCAACAGGCCGCAACCGCGTTTCGTGCCAACTTAAAACGGATGCAAACCAGTACCGAAGACGTGATGCCGTGGAAGCAAAACGGCGAGCAGTGGCACCTCGGCACCAAAGGCTTTCCGCCCGGCAAACCGCCGAAGTGGGAGAGTGGCATTTTGAAAAAGCTCCTGGCACACGTGCGTGAGATCGAACCCGACTTAGAAATTAAATGGGACACCGCTGATGCGATCTTGTTGAAAGCACCAGGGATCAACCACAGTTGGGCACGGTGGAAAACGAAAGACCCGGCGGCGCTCGAATGCCGGTTCATCGGCAAACCGGGGCAATTTAACCTAAGCCGGTTCGAGGGCATCGGGCGTGAACCATCCTTGACGCAAGACCGCGCCGACGGCTCGGAGGTGCTATTGTTGAAGTTCCTGAAGGCGGACCATTTGAAACTCAACGAGCTAAAAAAGGTTCTCACGGAACATCTAGTTGTGTTCCGTGAGATCTTCGGCGAGGAGTAATTATCCCTGCCAATCGACTTCGATTTTGCCGAGGAACAGCATCTTCCGATCCCCGGTTCGGTAGAGTTCCTCAAGCATTAAGTGCAGGTCGGGTTTCAGGATTTGCGGTTTGTATTTGGGCGGGGGTTGTCCGTTAATGCTGATGCGAATTGGTTTCGTCCAGTCGATCAGATCCTTATCAAGCCAGATCACGAATTTGCTAATGCCGATCGCTTTCGTGATGGTGATGACGCCCGCCTTACCAATGTCAGCGGCGAATTCGGGCGGCGGATTCACCCGCAAGGGAACCCCGTTCGACACCGGATTGGCTTGGCGAATCCCGTTGGCCCCGACCCCGACCCAATAATAACGGTCGTCGGTTTCCCGCAAGACTTGCCACGGCTCCACGCCGAATTGGTTGAGCCGTAAGCTTGCGGTACCACGAACGCGCGTCTTGCGGTTCATCCAGTCGAAGATGCGCGGAATCTCGACCGGGAACCACTCCAGACTGCGACCCCGGTAGAGGGTCAGAATGGCGGGAAAGCCTTTCGGCATCCACTTTTCGTAGACTTTTCGCAAGTTCGGAAACGACCCGGTCAATTCGCCGGTCACGAAGTACGTGGGCAACTTCTGCGTATTCCGCCAGTATTCCAGCATGAGCGGCGGCGGCGGGTTCGGTCCGAAGCCGACCAACCCGGCGAAGAGGTCCGGGTGCGACATCCCCAGGTCGAGTGCGAAGTTGGCCCCTTCGTTGAACCCGAACAGGAAGACTTTATCCGGATCAATCTGGAACCGCCGTAACGCATCACGCAATGCGGCAAGAGCGTAATAATGCTCTTTGCCGCTGAAATCGTAACCCTTCGTGGTGAACTGATTCGTCCACTCGGGACTGATGATGATGTAGCCGTTGCGTTCCGCTTGTTCGGCTAAACCGGCGACCATTTGCTCGGCGGGCAGCAGGGCACTCGGTAGCGCTAGCACCACCGGGTACGACCGCCCGTGGTGGTACTCGGGCGGCAGTCGGAGGCAGTAATCGACACCCTTCCCCGTTTCGGGAAGTGGTCCCGTGTTCATCCGGACGATGCCATCGACACCACTGCACAGGTCTTTTGAAATCGGCTTCCAGGTCGGGTTCTGCAAGTCCATCGGCAGCGTCGGGGGCAGCAGTGTGATAATCTGACTCAGTTCGTCCGGTGCCAGCGGCGTTGTGGTTTCTTTCCGGTAACCATCGAGCAAGATTTTACGGTTGTTGCCGATGCCTTCCCGGAGGTAGTTGATGGCGAGTTGCCGCGTGGCCCAGCACCGCAACGCGGATTCAACGCTTTTGTCCGCCCCGTTCTTGCCCTTCAACCAACCGGAGATCGCGTAAGCCAACAGCGCCTCCGACTTTTCACTTGGTTCTTTGCCGTCAACCCGTTGTTGTTCACTTTGCTTGGCGAGGTCATGGAAGAGTTCCAGCCGACCCGCAGTGTCGGGGTGAAGCTCGTCGAGAATGACGGAACCCGCGTCCAGCAACGTGGCCATTTCTTTCGTCAGTTTGGGACGCGGTGCAAACAGACCTGCTGCGACCCCAAACGCGGCGGAGTGAGTTTGAATCGTGGCCATCCCACTTTCGCGCTCAATCACCCGCCGCAAGAGTCGGACGGTGTCTTCGTATTTCGGCTGCATCGCGTCGATTCGGGCTTTGACGATCGAGATGCGGGTCGTCTCCATCGCATCCGTGCCTTTGGGCGAAAACCCGGCGAGGAACTTCCGGGCGGCATCGTACCGCCCACTTCGCAACGCGGCTTCGAGTTCGTCCACGACCAGCCGGGTTTCGGCTTTGTCGATGTCATCTTGGAGTTTGTCGGCTTGTTCGGTGACGGGTTTGGACCAGGGTGGTGGCGCATCTGTTTTCAGTTTTTCGAGTTCTTGACGAGCTATTTGCAACCACAACACTTGGCGGCGGGTCGCGTCGAGTGTCCCGACATCTTTGAGAAATGTTGCGATCTTGAGTCGGCGTTCGGGGTCAACCATGCCGCCAACATCCTTCAAATCGGGGTGAAGACTAAGCCACTTGCGGATGCGCGCCGGGTCTTCTTCCGAGGTGTGGTAGGACACGGTAATCGCATCGGTTGATGAGTCGAGTACGAATGAATACGGGTCAAGTGTCGTGAGTTGTTGTGTGAGGGTCTGGGGTTGGTTTTCCGTCGTGATCGTATCCAGGCGGCGGGTCCAGTTTTCGTCGAGTTCCGTTGTTTTGACGATCTTGTGGATCGCAAGAACCTGGCGACCGAGTCGGCGCTTCAATTTAGTCGTGTAAGCCGTGTATTTCGGGCGGCCGACTTCCTTTTCGATCTTGGCACCTCGCTGCGAATGGGTGCTGAAAATCACGTACTTGGGGCCATCTTGTACGATGTCGAACCCGTCGATTTTCGCCACTTTGATCGACCGACCGTTCGCATCGGACATCGTGTCCATTTCGCGCGTGTAGGGGCCTTGGATCACGAAGCCGTCGTTCAAGATCACGACAACCGGGTCGGCCCCCATCGCTGTCAAAGCCGCGATGCCGATTAGCAAGAACCCGAGTGCAATCCGAAGGGCACGACGTGAGAGCGGATCGAACGACATCGCTGGCATCCTTGTAGTAATCCATGTCGAGCGCGGAAACTACCCAATCCGATAAACCACACCGGCATTCCGGGAAGCTTGTTCGACCGGCGGCAGAAAAGATTGCATCTGGCAACCATTCCATTCACAATCATAACAGCGATGACGCCGGATGAGGTCTATACGGAACGCAAATTATGCCGATCCGCTTTCGATGCCCCAAGTGTGAAGGTTTGCTCAGTATCGCTCGCCGCAAAGCGGGTACGCAAATTGTCTGCCCCAAGTGCCAAGACGAAGTGCTAGTTCCGGCCGCCGATTTATACACGGCGGAACCCGAGATCGACCTCGCAGATGAAAGCACAACGGCACAAGTGATCGAACCGTTGGTGGGTGAAGAGAAATCGGCGTCCTCACTATTCGAGAAACCGGATTTCGCCCAATCGCTCATGGGGTCCGTTTCCGCAGTTAATAGTGTCCCTGTACAAACGCAAGAGATCCCGTCCGTTCCAATCGAACAGGGCATCTTCATCACCCACAAGACCGCCATCATCTTGGGGCTGTTAAGCGTGGTGTTGCTGGGCCTCGCGTTTGCCACCGGCTTCTTGATGGGGCGTTAACTACTCGAACCGCATCAACAAATCGCCACCACTCACTTGGGTGCCGGCCTTCGTGAGAATCTCGGCGAGCTTACCGGCACGTTCGGCGTAAAGCGTGGTTTGCATTTTCATCGCTTCGAGCGTCAACAGCTTTTGTCCCTTCGCCACCTCTTCCCCGACGTTCACAGTCACCGCGACCACGGCACCGGGCATCGGTGCGGCCACATGGGTCGGGTCGGCGGGGTCGGCCTTTTTCCGCACACTGCCACTCGTAGCGGTCAGCGATTTGTCTTGCACCAGCACTTCACGCGGTTGACCGTTCAGCTCGAAGAAAACAAACCGATTTCCTTCTGGGTGCGGATCACCAATCGTCAGAAATCGGATGATGAGCGTTTTACCCGGTTCGATCTCGACACTCGTTTCTTCACCGCGTTGCATCCCGTAAAAGAACACCTGTGTCGGCAGCACACTGACGTCCGAATACTTCGTCTCGTGGGCCGCGTAATCGGTAAACACCTTCGGGTACATCAAGTACGAAACGACATCGTGGTCGGTCGGTTTCCGCTTAATCGCCGCTTCCAGCTCTTCGGATGTTTTCTGGAAATCGACTGGCGGCATACTCAACCCAGCGCGTTCGGTCAGGGGCTTTCGACCGCGTAAAACTCGTTGTTGCAACGCGGGCGGGAACCCACCCGGTGGTTGGCCGAGTTTGCCTTCAAAGAACTCCACGACGGACTCCGGGAACGCGATCTCTTTGTTCGCATCCAGGACATCACCGGGTGTGATGTTGTTCGACATCATGAACAACGCCATGTCCCCGACGACTTTGGAAGTCGGCGTCACTTTCACAATGTCGCCGAAAAGTTGGTTCACGGCTGCGTAGACCCGACAGACTTCCGGCCAACGGTCGCCGAGTCCAAGCGACTTCGCTTGTTGAAGCAAGTTGGTCGCTTGGCCGCCGGGCATTTCGTGCAAGTAGACATCGGCGGAGCTAGCAAGTTGCCCGGCTTCAAACGGGGAATAGTAGGTCCGGACTTCATCCCAATACAGTGAGGTTTTTTGCAGGTCGTCGAAGTTCAATCCGGTGTCGCGGTCGTGGAACCGCATCGCTTCTACAAGACCGTTGAGGTTCGGCTGGGCAGTGATCCCGGAAAGTGGTCCGAACGCGACATCGACAATATCCACGCCTTCCTCAGCGGCCATCAGGTAGGACGCGAGTTGCCCGCCGGGCGCGTCGTGGGTGTGGAAGTGAATTGGGACGTTGACTTCATCACGCAGTGCCTTGACGAGTCTCTTCGCGGCGTAGGGCTTCAACAGTCCGGCCATGTCCTTGATGGCCAGAATATGCGTGCCGAGTTTGACAAGTTCCTTGGCCATGCCGACGTAGTACGTCAACGTGTACTTGTCCCGTTTGGGATCAAGAATATCGCCGGTGTAACAGATGGCGGCTTCGGCAATGGCGTTCGTGTTGCGGACCGCGTCGATCGCCATTTTCAGGTTCGGCAGCCAGTTACACGCATCAAAAATCCGGAACACGTCCATGCCCGCAGCGGCGGCTTCCTTCACGAACGCCTGGACGACGTTGTCCGGGTAGTTCGAGTACCCGACGGCACTCGCCGCCCGAAGCAGCATTTGAAACAGGATGTTCGGGGTGCGTTCCCGAAGTTGACTGAGGCGGTCCCACGGCGATTCTTTCAGGAAGCGCATACTGGTGTCGAACGTCGCCCCGCCCCACATTTCGAGACTGAAAAAATCGGCGTGACGCTGCGCATAGGCCGGGGCGATTTGCAGCATGTCGTAAGTGCGCATCCGCGTGGCGAGGAGCGATTGATGGGCGTCACGCATCGTCGTGTCGGTAATCATCAACCGCTTCTGCGCCCGGACCCACGCGGCGAATTTATCCGGGCCGAGTTCGAGGAGTAAGTCCCGCGTTCCTTTCGGAAAGAGCGTCGGTTGCCGGGCCATCTTGTGCGGTTGCAACTCGGCGGGTTTCAGCACGAACTCGGGCTTGGCTTTGGCCTTCACCTCGGGGTGGCCGTTGACGATAATTTCGGCGATGTAACTGAGCAGCTTCGTGGCACGATCTTGGCGCGCGGAGAACTGAAACAATGACGGCGTGTCGTCCAAGAACCGCGTGGTCACCGTACCTTCGAGGAAGTCTTCGTTGGTAATGAGGTTCAATAAGAACGGGATGTTCGTCTTCACGCCCCGCACGCGGAATTCTTGCAAGCACCGCTCCATCCGCCGGGCCGCGTCAATGAAACGAATTCCGCTGGCGGTCACTTTCACTAACAACGAGTCGTAAAACGGCGTAATCACCGCACCACTGAACGCGGTCCCGGCGTCCAGGCGAATCCCCAGACCACTTGCCGATCGGTACGCGGAGAGCCGCCCGTAGTCCGGCACGAAGCCGTTCGCGGGGTCTTCGGTGGTCACACGGGACTGAATCGCAAACCCGTTGGTGCGGATCTTCGATTGGTCGCCCATGCCGATTTCCGGGTCGCCGAGCGGCGTCCCTTGGGCAATCAAAATCTGGGATTTGACGATGTCGAAGCCGGTCACGACTTCGGTCACCGTGTGTTCAACTTGAATCCGAGGGTTCACTTCGATGAAGTAAAACGTCCCCGCTTCGACATCGACGAGAAACTCAACGGTACTCGCGTTGTCGATGCGAACGGCTTTGCCGATGGCAATGGCGGCATCCAAAATCGCATCGCGGACTTTGGTGGCGAGGTTCGGCGCCGGCGCCATCTCGACGACTTTTTGATGGCGGCGTTGAATCGAACAATCGCGTTCAAAGAGGTGAACCAAGTTGCCGTGCCGATCGCCTAATAACTGCACTTCGATGTGCTTGGCCCGTTCGATGAACTTTTCCAAAAACACGTCCGGGATGCCGAACGCGGTGCCGGCTTCGCGTTGCGCGCTTTCCATTGACTCGACTAATTTCGCCGGGTCACGAACGACCCGCATTCCCCGACCGCCGCCGCCCATCGCCGCTTTGATGATGACCGGGTAACCCAGTTTTGCGGCCAGAATTTTCGCGTCTTCGACCGATGACACCGCCGTGTCACTCCCGGACAACACCGGAACCCCCGCTTTCTGGGCAATGCCCCGCGCGGTAATTTTGTCGCCAAGCTGTTCCAGGATTTCCGCACGCGGCCCCACGAACGTGATGTCGGCTTCGAGACACGCCTTGGCAAACTCCGCATTCTCCGAGAGGAACCCGTAACCGGGGTGAATCGCATCCACCCCGACATCTTTTGCGAGACTGACCACACTAGGGATGTCGAGGTACGCCCGGATCGGTTCACCCGGCTTGCCGACCCGGTAGGCTTCATCGGCTTTGAACCGATGCAGTGCGAAGCGGTCTTCGTGGGAATAAATCGCCACCGTGCGAATCCCCAACTCGTGTGCCGAGCGGAACACCCGGATGGCAATTTCACTGCGGTTGGCAACGAGTAACTTTTGAAACGGTTTCACAGGCAGTTCCGGCATGACAAGAGCGTTCCAAATGGCGAGAGGTTGGCGTGAATGATAGTAATTATCAGTTCCGTTGCACAGAACGGACATGCCCGCTAACGATATCCAAGCGGGATTCGTTCGAGTACACCCGATCCAAACGTACCGGACAACTGAAGACGGTCGAGGTGGACGTACCCGATGTGGCACCCACAGGTGTCGTTGGTGCAGGGTTGTTCGATGAGGGCCGCTTCAAAATTCACGTCGTAGATGTTGCCGATCGGGCGCTTGATGAAATGGCACCGGCGAATCGTCCCGTCGCCATCGACGGAAATCACCCGGCTTCCGGCGGCACACGGTTCGCCAAGACTGGTGTGATACTGGTTGTTGCAGGCAAACAGCGGATCGACCGATTCGAGTTGTTCAACCATTTCCGAAGTGTAGTAATCGGCTTCGCGCTTGTAGGCGTTCACCCACACGTAAACGTCGCTGGGCAGTTCACGTCTTAACGCTTCAATTTCGCCAACGTGTTCTTTCAACCCGACGACACCGACACTGAACCGGACGCCGCGTTCAAGGAGTTCCTGGCACTTTGTGACAAAGCGTTGTCGCGTGGACTCCGTGGGGTGGAACGTACACCACAGGGCCAGTTTTGACTTGTCGCAACGCTCCACCCAATCGAGTTTACACGACAAGTTGGTTTGAATCGCAACCTTGTGAAACTGCGAAAGGTTCGTTAACCGCACTAGTGCGTCCTGGTACCACCGACGGACCAGTGCTTCGCCCCACGGGGTAAACAGGACACCGAGTTGGTCTTGCGTGCGATTCGTACACCACCCTAAGAACCTCTCTAAGCATTCCCGATCGTGGGCGAGTTCGGATTGGGTTTCGACGTGCTTGGCGAACGGGCAATACTCGCAGGCGTAGTTGCAACTACTCAGCGGCCCGCGATAGAGGATCGACAGGTTCATCGCAGCTCGTAAGCCTCCATTTGTCCCCGCACTGAATCCGAATAGAACCACGGTCCGATCGCATCCGAGCGTTCGAGACCCGTTGGAGTCGGAAGCAATTGATCGCCGACAAATTGAAACAGTCCCAGTTCGATCAACGTGACGAGGTCAGGGAAATCAGCCATGACATCCGCTTGAAACCGCTGCCTGTATTGTTGTCGATTCAGACCGCTCGCATTCAGAAGCGTGTACAGCAAGTAACGCCGCTTCTGTTCCGCAATGTCGAGAGTGAAGCCATTTTCGGCCAAGGAAAAATCCTGACGATCGCGGGTCAGGTAGTCCGTGATGATGGCCTTCACGCTTTTTGGCGTCACCGCGTAATCCAGCGAATAGTGCGTGGCACGGGTGTACGATCGGGCGCCGCAGCCGAGGCCGACCATGCCATCGTCTTGGACACAATACGCCGGGCCATCGGTGTTGGCGGGATCCACTTGCCGGAACATCCGCATCGAAACTTGTTCGTAACCCGATGCCAGAAGTTGTGCGCGGGCTTCACGGTAACAGGACAGACGAATATCGTCCCAAGTTTTGTGCGAACGGCCCAACCCGGTCAACGGTCGGACGTAGAGGGGGTAGAGATAAAGTTCCGCCGGTTCGTACCGCAAAGCCTCGGTCAGTGAGTATAGCCACGATTCGACGGTCTGCCCCGGTAGCCCATAAATCAGGTCGATGTTCAGCGTCTGGAATTGTTCTTCACGCAGCATCTGCAAGCTGACATCAACCTCAACACGGGATTGCGGTCGCCCCGAATTCGCCGCTTCGGCTTCAATGAACGATTGCACGCCGATGCTAACACGTTCAATGCCACGCGATTTCAGTAGCGTGGCTTTCTCACGGGTGATCGTATCGGGCGAAACTTCAATACCTCCCGGTATCGCTCCCAAGTCCGTGACCAACGTGCGGGCGACGAGATCAAGAAGTTGACTGAGTTCAGCACAGTCCAAGTAAGTCGGCGTTCCCCCACCGATCGCAAACCGTGCAAACGAGGCGTCGGGCAAATAGTCCCGCACCACGGACGCCTGCCGTTCCAACGCATCAAGGTAGAGTGACACCAGGTTGTCACTCGACTTCGCAGTCGTGAACAGATTGCAGAACCCACACCGCATCGTGCAGAACGGAACATGCAAGTACAAGAACAGCACCGAACGGGGTTCCGAGTTCCAGACATCGCGTAGTAACAGCGGCGGATCGAACGGGCGGTAGGCGGTTTTATGCGGGTAGGCGTAGACGTAACTTTGATAAGAACTGCCGCGCAAGATGGGGTGTTTCATCCACTTTCTCCTGCTTGGCTCAAGACAAACTCTGCATACGGCACGTCCCACACGGTGGGGTGTGCGAGACGATGGCCGGTGTAGCCGTCCTCGCCGTAAGCCGTTCCGTGATCGGAAAAGATCATCCCGAAAACGGGTGCCCGTTGCCGCAGTCCGTCGAACAAATTGGGCAAGCAAGAATCAACATACTCCAACGCCGCCGCATGGGATTCGAGCGTGTCTTCGATATCGCTTGGTATATAAAACCGATTCGGCTGGTGGATCGCGGAGATGTTCACGAACAGGAAAACTCTCTGGTTCAGTGGCACTTTGCGAACTTCTTCCAACGCGGCTTCGACTTGTCGTTCCGTGGAGTGCGGGTTGGTCACGCCCAGTTCAGGTGACCAGACACTGCGATCAAACAGGCTAGGGAAGTGGATGCCAAGCGGCGTTTGCTGATTGAAAAAGCCCACGCCGCCGATGCAGATCGTGTGATACCCGACTTGCTGCATTCCCGTTACTAGGTCTGGTGCGTCGAAGACGAATGTCTCGGGTGTTGTCGTTTCACTCCCTGAAAAACGGGCCGCGAACAAGCGTGAGTGTCGCCCCGGTGTCACTGGCGTTGGTAAGAAGCCTGCGAAAAAGGCCGCGTGGGCGGCATACGTGAAGCTACCGGGGGTGTGCCGTCGCTCCCAACCTGTTAATGGCAATACGTTCGCCAAGTTCGGGGTGCGGCCCTTCAAGTACAGACGTTGCGCGACATCGTACCGCAAGGTGTCGAGGGTTATCATCAGCACGTCGTGGCTGCCAATAATCGCGTGCGGGTTCGCCATGCTTTCGTGATAGTCACGCGAAGCAAAAGAAAAAGCGTCAAGCCACGGGACAGCCCGTGGCTTGACGCTTTTTGAACCAAGTTAGGGTCAGTCCGACTTGTTGACTTTCCCCGTCAATACCACGGTCAATTTCTTTTGGTCCGCGTGGTCGGTGGTGATCTCCAACGTTTTGGAGTAGTCCCCTTCTTTACTGGGTGTCAGGGTCAGTTTCAAAATGTGAACCGGACGCGAAACTGTACCGGCTGGTGACACTTCGAGTTCGGAATCACCACCTTTGATGTCCAGAATCTTGAAGGCGTCGCTGCCGTTCAGAATGACTTTCAATTCGGTCGGCTTACCTTTGGTCGTATCAGGGAACTTCGCAATCTCGGGGGTCAC
>JAYSXU010000577.1:0-1228 GCA_043716965.1 Fimbriiglobus sp. | reverse complement strand
AATTCGGCGTCCGCATCGAACACACGCAAGCGACGGTGAACCGGGCCCAATACGGCAACCGCGACTACGAACAAACTCTCGGCAGCGCCGATTACTCCTTAGTGGCACACGGCAAGAACGACCTGTTCACCTTCTGCATGTGCGCCGGCGGCTACATCATCCCGAGCGTGTCGCAAGAAGGGTATTTCTGCACCAACGGGATGAGTTTGTCGAAGCGTGATTCCCCGTACGCCAACTCGGGTTTGGTGGTCACGGTGCCACTCGAAGCGTTCGAAGGCAAGGACGTTTTGGCGGGGATGCGTTTGCAGGAAAAGTACGAGCGCAAGGCGTACGAGCTGGGCAAAGGTGCCTACGACGCTCCCATTCAGCGGGCCGCCGATTTCGTGCAGCGTCGAGCAACCACCGGCAAACCGTACAGCAGTTACCCACGCGGCACGGTGGTCGCCGACCTGCGCGAAGTGCTACCGCCCCTGGTTGCCGACGCGGTGCGACATGGCCTGCCGCAGATGGATCAACGTTGGAATGGGCAGTTCTTGAAGGACGCCGTGATTGCCGGGCCGGAGTCGCGTGGCAGTTCCCCGGTGCGGATCGAACGTGATAATTCCACGCGGGAATCGCCGAGCATCCCCGGGCTGTTCCCCGTCGGCGAAGGGGCCGGCTATGCGGGCGGAATTGTCAGTGCGGCGGTCGACGGATTGAAAACCGCACAAGCCATCGTGGCCAAATTTGCGGCGCTCGAAGTGCGGTGAACCGCTACTTCTCGACACCCTTCGCTTGGCCGTCCAAGCGTGTGTCCGCGGCACCGATGAACTTCCCGGACTTCGGATCGACGGCGATGCTGTGGGCGTCGCCCTGCTTGTTGCTGGTGACGGTGTGGCCAATCGCTTTCAACTGGTCGGCGAGCTTCGCCCGGCCGGGGAACTCTTCCAGCGAAATGCGATCCGGGAACCACTGGTGGTGCATCCGCGGGGCGTCCACGGCCGCTTGCACGTCGCCACCGTAATCGACGTAATTCAGCACCACGCAGAGCACCGTGTTGATGATCGTCCGGCCACCGGGACTGCCGGTGACGAGTGCGAGTTTGCCATCCTTCAGCAAAATTGTCGGCGTCATGGAACTCAGTGGACGCTTGCCGGGAGCGAGCAGATTTGCATCGGTGCCGATCAAACCAGCGCGGGTGGTGATACCCGGTTTGTGGTTGAAGTCGGTCAGTTCGTTATTCAACAAG
>JAYSXU010000576.1:0-3705 GCA_043716965.1 Fimbriiglobus sp. | reverse complement strand
CGTCGCGTGGACGGGTTTGCCCACGGTGCCGTCGTCGTTCTTTTCTTGGGCGAACCAACTGGCGTTGTAAGCTTTGCCGAACGGTTCACTGATGTTGTTGAACCGCTTGCGGTCGGTGCCGATTTCATCGAGTGGGATAATCTTGTTCGGGTAGGTCCACTTCTCACAGTAGGTACCGTGGCACTTGGTGCAGTTGTCGCGGAAAATCGCTTCGCCCGTCTTCGCCAAATCGGTGTTCACCGCAAAGGGGTACTTCGGCGGTTCGACGGTCAGCAGGTATTGCAGGATGTCGCGGAACGCCGGTTCCGCTTTCTCAAAATCACTCGGCACCGTGAGTGGGTGCATCATGAACTGCATGATGCTGCGGACCGATCGAGCGTCGGTGGCGCCGACGTAGTACATGGTTTTCTTCTTGTTCAGATGCCACCACGCGGGGACATCTTCGCAAGAATCGTCGTGCAGCCCGAGTTCACGGAACTTGGGCGACAGCGTCAGGTTGTCGTTGCGGTAGCCGAGGAGGTAGACCGAGAATGCTCCGGCTTCGTTGGTCCCGCGTGCTTGGGAAAAATGAAACGGCGGCTTGGCCGGCGACCCACTGGCAGCAGCCATTTCGGAGAACAGGGCGTGAATGTCCAGGGAGCTATTCCCGAGGCCGACGACACTCTTGCCCATCACCGACCCGCCGTGGCACGTCATGCAGTCGATGCCAAGGCCCTTCATGATGAGGTAGTCCGCTTTGCGAAGGCCCATCGGGAGTTTGTCGTTGGCGTAGGGGGCCGTGTGAAGGCCGTAGCGTTCCCGAAACGCCGTGTCGTAGTCGGTCGGCTTTTCGGTCAGCCCCCAGCTTTTCCAGGCTTGGTTGTACGCGAATGTCGACCAAAAGCCCCGGATGAACGCCGTTTGCTCCAGGGCTTTCTGCCCCCGTTGCGCGGCCACGCGATCCGGCTCGGCTGCTGATAGCGTGCCAACACTCAAAACAAGAACGCAAGCCACGAACCGAATCATCGTCAACCCCTCATCGCCCACAGATCCGCTCACGCCATTCTATAACCGATGATAGGTTCACCGGACAACGAAAAGCGATCATCGTAGAGGCCGCCTTCAATCGCGTCGATCGATTCTTTAGCCACCCAACAGCGCCCGCAGCTTCGTTTCAAACGCGATCGGTAGTGGTTCACATACACACAGCGTGCGTGTCAGGGTGATCGTGGCTTGGTACGTCGCCACCGTGTCGCCACAATGCGGACATTCGCAGAGGTGCAACTCGAACACGGTTTGCAACTCCGTGCTGAGTTCACCGCTGACGAAGTCCGCGAGCAAATCCTGCAAATCCTCACACGTTAGGCTTGTCATGGTGTCGCGTCCTCGAAGTGCGGGGACAGTAAGTCCCTCATGCGAAGCCGGGCACGGTGCAGGCGGCTCTTCACCGCCGGCACGCTCAGCCCGAGCAGGGTGGCAATCTCGTCGCTCGGAATCCCTTCCACGTCGGCCAACACGAACACGTCCCGGAACAGTTGCGGAAGTCTGGCAATCGCCCGGTCGATGAGGGCGCGTTGCTCCGTGGCCAGCGCCAACTCATCCGGGCCGGCATGGACGTTGGGGCGTGGCAACTTCACGCCGTGGGATGGCTCGGCGGCAACGGCTTCGAGCATGTCTTCATCGCCCGTGGCGGTTTCATGTTTCGCCCGGTTGGCCCGCTTTTCCCGATGGGCCAGCGCGGCGTTCACGGTGATCCGATGCAACCAAGTTGGCAACGTCGATTCACCCCGGTATGTGTGCAACTTGCGCACAACTTGAAGAAGCACGTCCTGTGTGACATCTTCGGCGTCGGCTTCGTTGTTGAGCAATCGGCGCGCAATGTGGTAAATCCGCGGCGCGTATTCGCGGAAGACGAACTCGGGCGTCGGTGGGGTGCCAACAACTTTCGGCGGGTCCGACATCGGCGGGCCTCAAACTTTGGACAACATTCATACCATATCCCAGACGCGACAAACCCGCGAGGGGTTCGGGAGGATGGTTATGACGATTCGGGCTGTTCTGTTCGACTTCGATGGCACACTGGCGGATAGTTTCGCGGCGATCACGGCGAGCGTCAATCATGTTCGACAATCCTATGGCTTGTCCGATTTGACCGAGTCCGTGGTCCGCGAATACGTCGGCCTGGGCCTGGAACAGCTTATGAACGACCTGTTGCCAAACGTGTCCGTCGTTGACGCGGAGGCCCGCTACCGCGACCACCACACCAGGATCATGATCTCGCACACGAAACTGTTCCCCGGCGTCTTGGAAACTCTGGCCACCCTTCAATCTCGCGGTCTGAAACAGGCCATTTGCAGCAACAAACGGGTGGAGTTCACGAAAACGATCGCCGCCGGGCTTGGCATCGCGCAGTTCTTTCAGGAAATCCTAGGCCCCGACGATGTCGGCGTGCCGAAGCCCGACCCGGCGATGTTATTAGAGTGCTGCCGCCGCCTCGGGGTTTCAACATTCGAGAGTGTATACATCGGTGACATGGCCGTTGATGTCCACACGGCAAAAGCGGCGGGCATTCCGGTCTGGCTAGTCCCCGGCGGTGCCACGGGCCGCGAAAACCCGCTCGATGCCGGACCCGACCGGATGTTGCACAGTATCGCGGACGTGGCTGATTTAGTTTAATTCGACGTGTCAGGCATATCAAACAGGAGCAATCATGAAGCGGGAAAACATTAGCACAGGCGGCAAGTGGGAGCCGATCATCGGATACTCGCGGGCCGTCAAGGTCGGGCCGTTCGTGTTCGTCTCGGGGTGTACGGCGTCAACACCAGAAGGTCTCGTCGGCAAAGGGGACGCCTACGCCCAAACGGTGCAGACGTTGAAAAACATTGTGAGCGCGTTGGAGAAAGCAGGTGCCAAACCGGAGCACGTTGTTCGGACCCGGATTTACCTCACGAACATGGCCGACTGGCAAGCCGTCGGCAAGGCCCACGGCGAAATCTTCGGCACCGTCCGCCCCGCCACCGCGATCCTCGAAGTCAGCAAACTCATCGACCCCGACATGCTCGTCGAAATCGAAGCCGACGCGATCGTACCCGAAGCGTAAGTAACAGTAGTCGATTCAAACAGCACAGCCGGGTCGATGCGATGAACGAGCTTCTTCGGATCACCGTTCGCCGGGATGTAATAAAACCACCGCCGCGACCGATGGGCGTCCACCGTGCCCGCAATCCGTGCCGCTAGAATGTTAATGCCGCGAAAATCGTACATCAGCCACCCGTCGAGACCGTGCTCCCGAATCGCAGCTTGAATGGCAGCCAGGCCAAACATCGGTAGGCTCCGTGGGGTGTGAATTATCGCAGACGCATCGTGACGGTGATTGTAGATAAACATGCGGCGTATGAGGCTAGTTTCTTTAGTTCTGTTCGCGCTGTCATGTCGAAACATCCTATACGACACGCATTCTTGTTTGTGTGCCCTGAAGGGGCACTGGGATGTAGCCACGGGTGGAGCGTAGCGGAACCCGTGGCTACATCCCGTTGTCACTCGCCCTGAAGGGGCGAAAGATTCCGCTGCCCCTTCAGGGCAGTTGTGTTGGGGGCTTGTTCCACGGGTTGCGCGAAGCGATCTACCCGTGGCTACATCCCGTGACCGCTACGCGGCCAGAAAACCAGAATCACTTTCCCATCATCTTCTCGGACGATTGTTTCACATCTGTTATCAGCTAAACTG
>JAYSXU010000575.1:0-11256 GCA_043716965.1 Fimbriiglobus sp. | reverse complement strand
TCTCCGTGCCCTCTGTGGTGAATTCGGCTTTAAGAAGCCCAAACAATTCCGCTACAACTTACCGACGGATTACAACTTCGATACCCGGCGCGGCCAGTGGAATTTCGGTAGTTTGTTCCAGGTTCCCCTCCAACGCCCAGGTAAATTTCGCCGGAACGTCCGCCGTGACAGAGTGCCGCTTCGGTAACGTGATCGTCTGCCCTTCCACGGTCAGTTGCAAATCGCGGTCGGTGTGGTTAAAGAAGCCGACCGATCGTTTCGCTGATGGCGTCGCCGGTGCGGGGCCGTCTACAGGAATGACATCATACCCCGTTCGGCGGCTCGCGTTCAGCGGACTGGAGCGTGAGGTTGAAGTACCGGACGGGTCGCTCGCCGGTGTCGGAACAAGTAGTGGTGGCAAGCTCGTGTCCCCGCCCGGAACTCGGGGAATGAGGGCCGGGATCCGGGACGTTTCCGGTTCGCGTTTGGCTTCAAAAACATTTCTAACGGGTGGAACGATCAGAGGTTCAGTGACTGCGGGTGCTGATTGCGGGTTGGCGGCTGTGGGGTTGGCCAAGTTTGGCACGACCAATTCCGCCTGTTTCAAGCCCGTTTCCGGGCTACCGGTGTCCAGGGATGAACGGTTCGGCGGTAACCCAGGCATCGGCGCTTTGGGTGGGGATGGCAGTGGTGTTTCCGGCTTGGCCGATTCCGGTTTCGCGGTTTCGGGTGTGACCGTCGGTGCTGGTAGCGTCGTGAGTGGCAACGTTGTAAGTGGTATTCCCTGTGACGGCGAGCAATACGGCAACACTTCAAACGACGGCAGACATGGCGGCAAAATCACGACTTGCGGCGGGCACGTCAGGTATGCCGTTGGTGCCGGCGGGCACGGCGGGTACTGGCGTTTTCCGAACGCCGTCGCCCAATCCGGAAGGAGTGCCAAGGCAATCAACGCGAGGGGGATTATCTGTCGCATCATCAGCACAAACCCTTCTTGGGCACGGAACGGTCGCTCTTGGGCGGAAGAGTGACAACTCGAAGCGGGAAATCCTGTTGCCGGTCGATCCGGTCGAGTTGATAGATTAAATCCAATCGGACGGACTCATCCCAACTCTACTTCCCAGCTTATTCGGAACCCGCCTCATGACACGTACTTTTTTGACTTCACTGCTTCTACTGGGCCTCACGGTCAGCACAACACAACTGGTTTCTGCCCAAGCCGACCGCCACGAATTGGGCGTGCGATTGAAGCAATTCGAGCAAGCCTGGGAGAAGCAGACCGACCCCGCCGTCCGAAAAACGGCGTTGGTGAACATTCCGAAAGTCACCAACCAATTCTTCTCGCTCCAACTCGGCGAAGCCGGGCGCACGCTCGATGAGAGCCGTTGGGTGTTACAGGGCAAAGAGAAACCTTCCGACGCCGTTCGTTACCTCGAAGCGATTTACCCAACACTCGACAAACGGATCGTGCCCGGCGCGACGGCATCGGTCACCGTCACCCTGCGCAGTTTCTACACAGTGAAGGGCGAACTGCCGAAAAATGCGGTCGTCGAAGTGTGTTGTGACCTTGACAAGCCCGTCCGCGTACCGCTCGGAAAATTGCCGCAAACGATCGAATGCCCCGTCACACCCATCAGCACGACCCGTGACCAACAGATCACGGTAACGTTGCAACTCGACGAACAAGACCTTACTCGATTTCAAACAACCCGGACGCTCAGCGTCACGCGCTGGCAAGACGTCGAGAAGCGGCTAAAAGTCTTGCAACAAGTGGCAAGCACCATCCCCGCCACGCCGACTCTGGAGCAGGCGACGTTAACGAACCACGCCGAATTACTGTTGCAACTCGCCCAAAACACCCCGATGGAAACCGACTACCCGGTCCCGCAACTCATCGCTGAAAGTGAGGCGTTCGCCAAGCAACCGCTGACCCCGTACTTCACCCCCGCAAAGTCGGGACAATACTGGATCACGGTTCCGACGGGGAAAAACCAACTCACGACCTGCCGGGTTCTGGTCCCAGCCGGGTTGAAAAAAGATCACACCGTACCCGTTGTGGTGGCCATGCACGGTGCGGGCGGGTCGGAGAATTTGTTCTTCGAGGGCTACGGTGCCGGGCACATTGTGCGGGAATGTGAAAAACGCGGCTGGCTACTCGTCGCTCCGCGAAGTGGGCTGTTGGGCGCACCATCCGTCGCCGCCATTGTCGAAAAACTCGCGGAGCGTTACCCGCTGGACCCCAAGCGGATTTTCCTGGTCGGGCATTCAATGGGCGCAGGCCAAGCGGTCGAAGTGGTTCAGCAGAACCCCGGCAAGTTCAAAGCCGTCGCGCTACTCGGCGGAGCGGGGCGAATCCGCAAACCCGAAGCGTTCGCAGAAATACCCGTGTTCATCGGCGTCGGCACCAAAGATCAACTCGCGTTCACCGGGGCCAAGAGTTTGAGCAAAGCCCTGACGACCGGCGGTGCCAAAAACGTGACCTACAAAGAGTACGCCGACATCGAACACATGGTCATCGTCCGCGAAGCCCTCCCCGATGTGTTTGCGCTGTGGGATCAGGCAGCCAAGTAGATTTTAGCGTGGCTTGGATGTGTTTCAAATAGACTTCATCTGGATATACAGTTCACTTGTGAGACTAGCAGTATGTCGAATATTACTGAGCACATTTTATACACCGACCGCATTGTTAGCGTTGCTAATTTGGCTACTGTACTGAAAGTACAATCTTTCAATTTTGTTGAGGTATACTCTGACACGTTTGGCGACGATACAACTAGTTTGGAATCTTATAGCAGTATCAGTATCGACGACATCGGTCAGATAGCTCATGCTTCGCACATGTGGCTATCAATCACAGACACCGTAATCCTTGACGAATTCAATCATTTGATCGACGATTACAACGATAAATGTGCAGATTTCTTCTCTGTGAACAGTCTATCAGTTCGACTCGGAGAGCATTATCAATACTATGATTGTGATGATTTCCATTTTCGCGCCAATACACCAGTTGCATTCTGGTCATATGGAATTCCAAAAGATGAGCCCGCACTGTTGGATTTTTACAATCATTGTATTCTAATCCATGAGCCACTAGCAACTCTATTGACACCATACAAAAGTCTACTGCGTGTAGACTAAGCAGAAGTCAATATTAGCCGAATCAGTTACGGTAGCCTCACGATCCCCCACATCTTTTGGAGTTCCCAGCCGCGCATCCCGGCGTTCCGTGTGTTCGCGTCGTTTGGATTGGTGGGAACTTGTTTCGGTGGTGGTCCGATACTCGTTGCCGCGGAAAAGGCCTGTTTCATTGACCACCATTGGTGGCCAGCGAAACGGGTTAGCGGAAGGGACTATTTCGGCGGTGTGGAAAGTTTCCGCGTGGCGTTGACAACGGCCATCAACTCCGGGGTGATGTTGGCTTGGGCGGCGGTCACGTCGGCTTCGCCCTTGGGGCCTTTCACCCTGATCGAGAAACACTTCGTGTCCGGCAGATCCTTGGCCGGCGGCGGAGGGGATGCCACCGGCCCTTGATCCAACTTTGCCGCCGCGATCAGTTTCACTAACTCGGCCTTCCGGTCGGCGGGTAATTTGTCCAGGTCAATGTTGTGATCTTCCCAACCGGCAGGGCCGACGAACCCGCCCGTCACACGCACTCGAATCCACATGTCGAATCTCCAGAACGTGAACGGGAAGGTCATCAAACGCAGTTATTATAGGCCCGCTAACGCGGCCCCAGCTTTGGCTTGAATCTCTTGCAGGGCGGCTTTGGCTGAATCCAACTTCGCCTGAAGGTCGTTCGGTGTTGGGGGAACCGTCGGAGGAATCGTCGGGGGAACCGTCGGAGGAACAGGCACTGAGGTCTTTGTGGACGGATCGGCAACAGTGATGCCTACCTCCTTCCAGCCAAGCGTAACGGCGGTGTGTGCCCGCCCATTGCGGCCGCCGTCCGGGTTGGCCAAGTCGATGGCAAACTTGGCCGTGAAGTTTGCCAGTTCCTGGAACGTACAGTTCGCGGAGATGGTGTTGGATTTGGCGGTGAGTGTCTCGTACCAGACACGCCCGGCACTCGTCCAGGCGTTGCCGCCGAGCAGTTTGGCCACTTGGTAGAAGGCATGGTTCGGGATGCCCGAATTGACGTGGACGCCGCCGTTGTCAACACCGCTAGACAGATTGTTGTACTCGTTCATGTGGTTAGGCTGGCCGGGCTGCCCGTTTCCGGGTTGCGTGCCGAACCCCTGGTGCGGGTCAGCCATTGATCGCAAGCAGGGGGCAGACACCATCAACTCCTTGCCGAGAAGCCAATCGGCTTGGTCGGCGGTCTGTCCCTTGGCGTACTGCTTGACGAGCGACCCGAACACGTCGGACATGTGTTCGTTGACGGCCCCGGATTGGCCCTGGTACGTGATCCCGCCGGCTGCGTCGGTTACCCCGTGCGCCAGTTCATGGCCGATCACGTCCAGGGAGATGGTGAAGCGGTGGAATAGCACCCCGTCGCCATCGCCGAACACCATCTGCGAACCGTTCCAGAAAGCGTTGTCATACCGCCCACTGCCGTCCTCGCTGAAGTGGACTGTGGCGATGAGCGACATGCCGCCGTCGTCGATCGAGTTGCGGTTGTGAACGTCGGAGTAGAACTTGAAGGTGGCCATCAGGCCGTCGAACGCTTCCTTCCCCGCCTGATCCGACTGCGGATTCGGCAACTGGCTTCCCGGCAGCGAACTGCCGTTGTTCGCGGTGAAAACCTGGATCGACGGAGTCGAAACGGCGTTCGCATGAGAATGGGTTAAAGCCCGCAAGCCGGCCATCGCACGATTCTGAGCGGCCATCGCCTTACGCTGCGCGACAAATAAGTTGCTGGATGTCTTAGTCCGCAGAGCAGTCTCTCGAACCCGCTGATCCGGGTGGTTCAGTAGTTGGTCGAGGAGGTACTCAGGCACAAAGCAGTGGAGCGGATTCCGCAGGTCGCAACGAATGCACATAGCAGTGTTCCTAAGAGCAAGAGGTGAATTTTCATATGCCACGCATCAACATTAACCTGGGAGACTAACAGTGTAAATAGGAGTTATCGGTAATTTATGCAAATTGTAGGAGTTTTACGGTTCGTGCCTGAAAAGCATGACGTGACACTGCTACGATGGTCGCGGGAAAGTCATTAATTCTTCTTCGGTTTAGCGGCTTGTTGAAGGTGTTCTGCGGTGATTGGGACGGCGGGTTTGGGTTTGGGGACCGTCAGCGGTTGGTCGTCGCCGTAGTGGTGTTGCATCGTGGCCAGCTTGGCGAGTAACTGGTTCTTGCGATCCAGTTGGGCTGGGTCGTCGGTCAGGTTCTTGATTTCGTCGGGGTCGGTTTGCAGATCGAAGAGTTGTGTCACATCGACCGCAGGGTAACGGATCAGCTTCCAGCGGTCGTCGCGGATGGCGCGCTGATCGTTACGGTACGCTAGCATCAGGTGTTCGCGGGCGTTCTTGGATTTGCCTTCGATCACGCCACGAAAACTCCGCCCATCGATCTTGTCCGGCACCTTCGCGTTCATCAGGTCGCAAACCGTCGGGTAGATGTCGAAGAGGTACACGAGGGCGGCGCTTTCGCCGTTCGGAATGCCGGGACCGGCGAAGATCAGCGGGGATTTCATGCTGTGATCGTAGAGGTTCTGTTTGCCAAGTAAGCCGTGGCTGCCGAGGGCGATACCCTGATCGGCGGAGAAGACGAAGATCGTGTTGTCGAACTGGCCGAGGTCTTTGAGCGTTTGTAACAGCCGACCGATGTGATAATCGAGGCCCGTCACCGTCGCGTAGTATTCGTGATGGACTCGACGCAGATCGGCCTCAGTTCGTGGCCACGGAAGCAGTTGCTCGTCACGCACAATCAGATCGCCGTTGTCGAACGGGTGGACCGGCAACACGTTCTTCGGCAACGGCAGTTTGGTGGCGTCGTACTGATCCAAATACCTCTTGGCAGCAACACGCGGATCGTGCGGGTTGCCGAAGGCGAGGTACTGGAACACCGGGCGCGGGTCGCGTTTCCCCTTCCAAAACGCAATGGCCGCATCGACGATTTCACGGCCCGGTTCACCGCTCTTGCGTTCGGCGTCGTCGTTCGTCAGGTACTTGTTGATCTCAAACTTCGCCTGCACCAGTGGGGCAGTGTTGCCGCGCTTGCCATGGTGATACGTGAGATAACCCGCGTCCTTCATGCTGATCGGGAAGTTCGGGCCGTCCCCCGGCGCGAGAATGCCTTTGCGGGCGTTGGCCATGCCGGGTGGCGTGAAGTCCTTCCACCGAAAGTAGGCGTTGCCCGTCAACAGCATGTTGCGGCTCGGCGTACAAACCGCACCGATATTGCCTCCGAAGCAGTAAGCGTTCCGCATGACGAAGCCACGCCTCACCAGCGTATCCAAATTCGGCGTCTTGACCGCCGGGTTGCCAAGTGCCGCGATCGAATCGGCCCGCATGTCGTCTGCGAAAAGGAAGATCACGTTCGGCTTCTCGGCAGCCTGTCCCGAACCGGCCAGTGCAACAACGCCGAAAGTGAGCAAGTAGCGGAGCAGTGTGTTCATGGCAGAGTGTCACCCATCGGGAAAATTTCAGGTAGTCAAATCTCTGGTGCTAGATATAGTGGTTGTTTGCGACACTCCGTTCGTATTTGACAGTCTTTTCACCACAATTTGGCTTGCAAACTTGCTCGCCCGGCGACGTGCCTCAGCCGCGATTGGGGCCAGAACGAGGAGGAACAATGGGTTTGCGCATGCGGGTTCACGACAAAGAACCGATCGGCCAAGCTTTACGCCGGTTCAAAAAGCTGATCGAACGAAGCGGGATGCAGAAAGAACTTCGCGCCCACCAGTATTACGAAAAGCCGTGCGAGCAACGTCGCCGCGCCGACCTGCGTAAGCAGAAAGCCGCCCGAAAAGCGATGACTACGCGGGTCTAATACCCGACGACGAATGAACCCCGACCGGCCCGTGCCGTTTCCCAACGCCAACGCGAGGAAGCAGCATGGGCCGCGTTTACTTAAACTGAGGAATCTATACAGCGATCGTATGAACCAAATTAAAGCGTCGAGTCCGTTTTACGCCGAATACGATCTCGCTGCCTGCCGAACTACTGAAAGACTAGAGCCGGCCTCCCATCAGAAGGCTGCACTCAACCGACTCCAGACGTGGTACGGTGGGAGTGACGGCAATGGCCGTGGCGGCATATTGGTGTTGCCCACCGGAGGAGGCAAGACATTTACAGCCGTTCACTTCACTTGTCGGGAGTTAATCTCGAACGGGGCAAAGGTGCTTTGGCTTGCCCACACCCACCACCTGCTCGAACAAGCGTATTCAAGCTTTGCTTCTGAGGTAGGGCTTATCGGTGAACCCAAGTCTCGGCTAAACGTCCGGCTCGTGTCAGGAATGGGCGGTGACCACTTCCCGATCCGCTCGGTCAAGTCAACTGACGAAGTCGTCATCAGTTCCTTACCAACGGCCTGTCGTGCAATCAAGGATGGCCATACATCGTTAACCAATTTTCTTGCGGCATCCAACGGCAATTTGCTGGTCGTTTTCGATGAAGCCCATCATGCCCCAGCCCCGAGTTATCGTGACTTGCTCCGTGAACTCCGGCGACGCTTTCCACGTATGACGTTGCTGGGGTTAACGGCAACTCCGACATACGGAAATGAAAGCAAAGCCGGCTGGTTGCTTGAGCTGTTTCCACAAGGAATTGTTCACCAAGTGACGGCGAACGAACTGATGCTGCAGGGTATCTTGGCTCGTCCAGTCTTTCACGAAGAGCGGACACTGTTTTCTCCGGATTTTAGTGAACGAGACTACAAACTCTGGTTAGGTGCAAATCGTGATGTTCCTGAAGACATTGTCACCGCTCTTGCAAGGAATCACGAGCGTAACGACTATATAATCGCAACTTATGCTGCCAAGCGTGAGAAGTGGGGGAAGACACTCATCTTCGCCGATCGTTGGTTCCAATGTGAATATCTACGGGCAGGTCTGAATAAACGTGGCATCCGTGTCGAAGCGGTTTACAACCACGTCGGGGGTTCGCTCGGTACAGTCGAGGAGCGCAATCAGCGTTCATCAGATCACAACTCCAAAGTGCTAAGAGCGTTCAAGTCCAACGAGATTGATGTACTCATCAACATTAAGATGCTGACCGAAGGGACGGACGTTCCAAATGTGCAAACAGTTTTCCTCACACGACAAACGACCAGTCGCATTCTACTTACTCAAATGGTTGGTCGTGCCCTCCGCGGGCCGAAGTTCGGCGGGACGGCGGAGGCCCACATTGTGTGCTTCATCGATGACTGGAAGCAGCGCATCGATTGGGCGGCCTTCGACCAATTATTAACAGCTCCGGCGGATGAAGAACTCCGCGAGTTGCGAAAGCGGCCACCTGTCCATCTCATATCCATCGACCTAGTTCGTCGATTGGCCCGGCAGATGGACAGCGGAAGCAACATCAACGCCGAGCCATACCGCCTTTTTGTTCCGCACGGGTGGTATGTTGCCCAGTACAAGACTCAGGTGGTTCGCACGGATAACGAAGTCGATGTGAACCATCCAATCCTTGTGTTTGAACATCAGGCTTCCAAATTCCACGCACTTTTGGCCGATCTCAACGCGGCAGATTTGGTCGGGTGGGGAGAATACGATCTTGATGAGGACGCGCTCAGCCCTGCACTCGAAACTTGGCATACCCGGCACTTTGCTGGCGGGATCGATCACATCGGGACCGATTTACCACGGGACATCACGGCTATCGTCCGGCACATGGCACAGAACGATCTCCAACATCCACAGTACGTTCCGTTCGATGCCCGAGACAAACACGACTTAGACGCCATCGCCCGTACCCATTACGATGCAAGCCTTGGGGGGGCCGAATTGTACGCCCAAATTCGGAAGGAATATGAACGTGAAGATCGTCAATGGAATTTGTTCTATCCACAATTTGGGCTGTTCAAATCAGCCTTCGATGGATGTATGAATCGGATTGATGCGGTGTTGGTCGGTGGATTACCTGTGAACCAACGAATCAACTTCACCAATCCAGAAGCGACCCCAGATCGTGAGCCATCGGATGAAGTGAAGCGGGCCGTTAAAATCCGGGATGGCAACCGCTGCCTCTGCTGCGGGTGTACCGGGCCACTCCAAGTCGATCACATTGATTCATACTATCATGGAGGAACTCACGATCCCGAGAACCTTCAAACCCTTTGCAAGTACTGCAACAATTCCAAAGGCACTGTCAAGATTGACTTTCGCTTGCAGAAAACTCAACTCAAAGAGTCTCTCCGCACAATGTCCGAATACCACTGGTTTCCTTCCGATGAAACGATTCGGAATCCTACAGAGTGGGAATGGTACGTCCGTGCCAGTTTCAACCTCTTTTACCGGGCTGCAGTAGTTGCATCAGTCGAGATCGATAAGCATGGGGAGCGATTTCACCATTGGCAAGTCAAGTTACAGCCTGGAAATGATCCGAGTTGGTTGGCACCCTTCCTCAATGACTTCGTGAAAGGCATCCGGGACTCCCGCGAGAACGCAGGCTTGTCTGCTACCCCGCAAGACATCATTGTCGAGGTGTTGGATGACTGAAAGTCATAGGTATCTTGATAGCCGATTGTAGTTTTTGCACCAACGCCAGAACTGTCTGTGTCAACGAGCCGAAAATGCCTAGTGGTACTGCCGCTTCTTCACCACGCCTCCGATGACTTCGTGGGCGGGGGAGATTACGATGAACGCGGTCTCGTCGTGGGCTTTGACCAGGGTTTCGAGTTTGGTGAGTTCGAGACGGGTGACGACGCAGTACAACACGTCTTGCTCCGTTGCGGTGTAGCCGCCGATCGCTTTCAAGACCGTGACGCCTCGTCCCAACTCCACGAGCAACGATTGTCGGATTGCTTCGTGGCGGTGGGAAAAGATCATGACGACGTTGTAGGCTTCGATGCCGTGGAGCAAGTAGTCGATCGTCTTGAACGCGGTGAAATACGTCAGCACCGAGTACAGAGCCGGTTCCACGCCCAGGAATAAGGCGGCCACGGAGAAGATGACCACACTTAACCCGAGGATGATCTCGCCGACCGTGGCGAAGGTACGCTTGCTGAGGACTAGCGCCAGGATTTCCGTTCCATCCAGAACGCCGCCGCCGCGAATCGCCAACCCGACACCCGCGCCGACGAAAAAGCCACCGAAGAACGCCCCGAGCAACTTGTCATCCGTTGCCGCCGGGTACGGAATGACGAGTAACCCGACCGCCAGTCCCAGAATCGACAGAAAGCTTTTGATCGCAAAAGTTCGCCCGATGTGCTGGTAGCCGAGAGCAATAAACGGCATGTTCACAACCACCAACAACAGCGCCAGCGGCAACCCGAAAATGTCCGCCAACAGCATGGAAATGCCCGTCACGCCACCGTCAATGAAGTGGTTCGGTTGCAAGAAACTCGCCAACCCCAACCCGGCCACCAACGCCCCGGCAATCAACGAAATCACACTTCCCAAATACTGCATCACGATCCGTTCCTAACCTTGGTACAACCCGTCCACAACTGAAAGGCTAACGCAACGAATGGAGCATTCGTCATGCAAAGCGGGTACATTGTAGCCAGTGTTCTGCACCCTGATAGGGAGATACTTCCGATGCTTCGCCGTCCGCTGCCACTCGCGTTGGTGTTAATCACTTTGCCCCTGTCCTCGCGGTTGGCGTTCGGGCAGGACGCGCCGGACGTGGGGAAGTTCGTCGTCGTGCAGTCGGGGACGATCCCGGTCATCGTCTCGGCACCGCATGGGGGGGGGCTCTTACTACCGGGTGTCCCGGAACGCAAGGGCGGGGACGGCGTCAACAAGTTCGTGACGGTCCGCGACACGGGCACGCTCGAACTCGCGGAAAAATTGGTCGGCACGATCGAGAAGGAATTCGGCGGCAAGCCGTATGTGGTGGTGGCGAAGTTCGCCCGCAAGCAACTCGACGCCAACCGCCCCGCCGAGGACGGGTACGAGGACAAGCGGGCGAAAGCCTATTACGACGCCTACCACGCGGCGCTCAAGAAGCACTGCCACGAGGTTCGCACCACGTGGGGGCGGGGGTTGCTGATCGACATCCACGGCCAAGCGGCCAAGGCCGACACGATCTTTCGCGGCACCGCCGGGTTGAAAACGGTCACGGCCTTGAAGGACCGCTTCGGCATGAAGTCGCTCACCGGGCCAACGAGTCTGCTGGGCGTGATGGCGGCCAAGGGGTACACGATTTTCCCGCCCCTCGACGCGGAGAACCA
>JAYSXU010000574.1:0-3710 GCA_043716965.1 Fimbriiglobus sp. | reverse complement strand
TTCTTAGTCGCCGCTTCCGGGGTATTCGTGCTCACGGCGTTTTCCTCGGGTGTAACCCGTGCTTCCGCAGAATCAATAAAATCCGCATCATCATACTCCCATCGCCCGCCACTTGGCAAGTGATTTGTAGCATGATTAGTGCGCCGGGCAGTGAACTGAACCTAAACTGGCTATTTTGTGGGGAAACTTCTCAGCATCCCCTGGCGTCACTGGTAGGACTTCGCTGGATTACCCAACAGAACGCAACTCATTGTACCGCATCGGTCGATTCAGCCTCAGGATTCGACGCACCCCATTAAGACGAGACACCTTACTGGGGGTGGTGCGAATTCTCCCAAGTCAAGATGTGGTGCATCAAGTCCGGGGCGTCAATCCGGTGATTCGGCAGCGGCCATGCGAACCGTTCCGTGGCCGCAAGCTGCGCGGCAGAACCGCGAGTTCGATCGTCCGTCCAAAGCTGAACGAAGCGACCAATTGCCTTGCCACGCCGGCTGAGGCGACCCAAAAGCGCCTGAGCGTCGTCATCGCTCTGTGCGGCCTCCGCGAGCAGTTCCGCCCAATCGACTACCCAATCCACCAACATGCGAGCTTCTTCATCCCCCAACCCCCGTGTTAACGATTCGTCCCGAACAATACCCCGGATCAACGGATCCATCGTGGTGACCGCCATGCACCCTACCCCCCTGCGGGTCCATGCTGGGTTTTTCCCAACGTGGGCCAATTCCGTGAGTGGCGACAGATTCTGGCGAAGCACGTCCCCCACGCACCTCACCGGCCTCCAACCACGGCATTCAACAGTCGTGACTCAAAATGTGAGCGGGGCGTATAACCAGGATCGTGGCAGACTGCAAGCGTGAAGAGGCAGAAAAAGTGGATGGCAGTGCGTCACGGTAGTCGGTGGGATATTTGCTTACTGTTGCTGAAGACTGGTTTTCGACCCCAAGGGGGTCGTTCAATTAGCCCAGGGTGAAACCCTGGGAACCGGCCACGCACGGGACGCTTACGCCCCGGACGGCGATTGGCAATGGGTGCAGTCACCCAGGGTAACGGACCTTCGGTCCGCAACCCTAGGGCTAAGGGAACAACCCCGTTGGGGTTGCAAACGAAGTCTGTAGACAACCCGTCTACACACAATCGTGACCCGTACCCAAGCACCCGTCGCCTCACGGGAACAGGCCGCGTTTGGCTTTCTCGCGGGCGACTTTCAGTACGCCGAGGCTGAGTGCGGCGAGGCGGTTGGAGATTTTGCGATCCTTGGCCAGTTTGCGGACGCGGCGGAAGGCGTCGAGCATGAGGTCTTTGAGCTTTTCGTTAACTTGCTTTTCGGTCCACATTAACTGCTGAATGTCTTGCACCCACTCGAAGTACGACACCGTGACGCCACCCGCGTTGCACAGCACGTCCGGGATGATGTAGATGTCGCTGTTTGCCAGAACCGCGTCGGCCTCGATTGTGGTCGGGCCGTTCGCGCCTTCGGCCAGAATGCGGCAATGGATGTTCTTGGCGTTTTCTTCAGTAATAACCCGTTCCATCGCGGCGGGGACGAGGATTGTGCAGGGCGTGGCTAGCAATTCGTCCGAGTCTATTTTTTCCGCACCGGGAAAGCCGTCGATCGACTTCTTAGGGTTCGCCGTTACGTAGGCGCTCAGCGCGGCGATGTCGATGCCGTCGCGGTTGCGGATGGCCCCGTCGCGGTCGCCGACGGCGATGACCTTGGTGCCGATCTTGACGAGTTCGTCGCACGTGACCGACCCGACGTTGCCGAAGCCTTGCACCACGGCGGTGGATTCGTCGGCCTTCAATCCGAGTTCGGCGAGGGCTTCTTGAATGCAGTAAACCACGCCCCGCCCGGTTGCTTCTCGACGCCCGAGACAGCCGCCGAGTTCGACCGGCTTGCCGGTCACGATTTCCGGGCAGGCGTAGCCGACTTTCATGCTATAGGTGTCGTAAATCCACGCCATCGTCTGCTCGTCGGTGCCCATGTCCGGGGCCATCACGTCGATGCGCGGGCCGATGATCGAGAGGATTTCTTCGGTGAACCGGCGGGTGATGCGTTCCTTTTCGCCGATGCTCAGGATGGATGGTTCGCACGCCACGCCGCCCTTCGCGCCGGCGAACGGGAGATTCATGATGCCGCACTTCCACGACATCCACATGGCGAGCGCCGCGACTTCCCCGAGGTCAACGTGCGGCGCGTACCGCAGGCCGCCCTTGCTGGCGCCACTAGTCAAGGAATGCTGAACCCGGAAGCCCGCGAAAACGTTCATGGTGCCGTCGTCCATCTTCACCGGCACGCTAACAACCATCGACCGCTTCGGCACGCTGAGCCGGGCAATGATGTTCGATTCAATCTCGGGCATGATCTGCGCGACTTGCTGCAGTTGCGACAGGGCCATCCGGTACGTCGGGCTGTCCGTGAAGAGTGTGACTTGCGGGTGTTTCCGCACAGGCTGGATCGACGACATCGTAAGAGACTCCGCTGGGTGGGTGTAACATTGAGTGATTCTACGACTGAAGCGATCCGGGGGTGTCGCTGCGCTCAACCCCCGGATCGCACCCAACCATTTTCTGCGACGCCGGTGGGGTAGCAGGTCTTACTTCAGCCACTTGTCGATGAAGTCATACGCCTCCGTTCGCGCCTCCTCGGGCCAGTCGTGGCCGGCGTCGGGGTAGAGGGCTTGGAGTTTGTTCGGTGCGCCGAGTTGCTTGTAAGCGGGTGACACTTTGGCGATCACGTCTTGCACGCCGGTCACGTCAAAGTTGCTGTCCTTGAGCGGGGCCATCACGAACACCGCCCGTGGGGCGATGCTGAGAATCACGTCGTCGAAATCGAACGGCACCTTCTTCGGGTCTTTGTCATACACGGTGGCGATGCGCGGCATGTAGCGGTCGCTGGTCCAGCCGGTCAGGTTGCCGTTGTAGTATTTGGCGAAGCTGCAAAACCCGCAACTCGTGACCGTCACTTTCAATCGCTCATCGAACGCCGCCGTGAACAGGCTGTTGTGCCCGCCGAGGGAGTGCCCGATCACCCCGATACGTTTGCCGTCCACGCCTGGCAATGCTTGCAACAGATCGACGGCACGCATGTTGTTCCAGATCGCCTTCATCGTGCCGGATTGGAAGTCGGACTTCTTGAAGTCGAACGGGTATTCGCCGAAGCTGGGGTAGTCCGGCGCGAGGCAAATGTAGCCGCGCTTCACGAGGTGCAGCGCTTGGCGTTTCGACTCCTGAACGCCCAACCCGACGGGTTCGTCTTTGCCGATCTTGATCGTCTGGTGCAGGCACAACATCGCCGGACGCTTGCCTTCGGTCGCAGCGGTCGGAATCAACACCCACGCCGGCACGCGGTCGTTGGTCTCCACCGCGAACGTGATCTTGCGCCGCACATACCCATCGAGTTTTTCTTCGCTGACCGTCTTCACGTCGAGCGGCACTTTCCGCGCGTCGCCGGGGAGTGGCCCCATGACCAGTTCCATCCTTTTCAACAGCGCCGCGCGATCGGGTTGAGCGGCGGGCAGCTTTTCCGATGGCAAATACACCGTCGCAAACGCCTTGAGCGCGACCGCCAAGTCGGTGGCGGTCTTGTCCTGATTTTTGCGCGCCCGGTGGTCGCCGCCGAGTTCGAGTTGGACCGCGTCAATCCCGGTCCCGGCGTCGCTGCCGTAGGTCCGCACGATGTGCCCGCCGTTGTACCGGGCGTCCTCCTTGGC
>JAYSXU010000573.1:0-1236 GCA_043716965.1 Fimbriiglobus sp. | reverse complement strand
CGTGGCTACGCTGGTCATTGTTGCGAAAAAGAATGCCGATCGGCGTGCCGTCGGTTCTGCCCTCGAAGACACCGGACCAAATCTCCGGGTGGTCGTCTTCCTTGCGTTGGGTGGTCAGCTTCGATTGCCCCGGTTTGCGGCGTTGCAAATCCGGCAACAGGTCATCGACCGAAAGTTCCAGCCCGGCTGGGCAACCGTCGATGATGCACAGGTACCCCGGACCGTGACTGACGCCAGCGGTCGTAACCCGGAACAGTTTGCCGAATGTGTTGCCTGCCATAGTGGCGATTATAACGGACTTCAGCGCTGTACGACTACTGATGCCCAAAGTTGCGGGTACAACTCCGGGACCGTGTCGCCTGTCGCACCCAAACAGCCGACACAATAGATTACATGATGTCGTGCGAGTACAAGTTGATGAGGTGGGTCATGCGGATTAGTTTGGTTTTAGCGATTCTGTTTGGTGCGACTTCATTAGCCGTCGCGCAACCGGAAAAGACGCCCCCGCAGCCGCGATTCGGGGTCGCTCCCAATTTGGCTGGCTACCCACAGGCCAACGTAAAAGACGCACTGAACTCCGCGATCCGGGCGATCGAACGGGAGAAGTACGACTACCTCGCAGCGCACTTGTTGGATGCAAAATTTGTCGATGCGCGGGTGGCGGATCGCGCCAAGCTACTGGAAACCGGAGTCGATCAAGAACTCCGCATCGTGCGGGAAAATCAACGAAAAAATTCTAACGTCCCGTTGCGGGAACAACTCCCGTCGGACCCGTCGTTGTTCGCGGATGTCGTGAAGGAAGAAGCCCGCAATCGGGCCTTTAAGTTCGTCGTCAAAGACATTCGGCAACACCTCGCCGAACACCCCGAATACTTGAAAGACTTCAAGCGATTCTTGCGCGACGGCCAATTCGCTGACGGCGGTGACACGGCCAATGCCACCCTACGCGACATGAAAGGCAAGCAACTCAACTTCAAGAAAGTTGCAAATCGGTGGTACGTGGAAGATCGCCAAGGAATCGAACAGCCCGAGAAGAAGTAACCGGGGGCGACCATGATTGATCTTCGTAGCGATACGGTCACAAAACCAACTCCGGCGATGCGTGCGGCCATGTTCGCGGCGGACGTGGGGGATGATGTTTTTGGCGAAGACCCGACGGTGAATCGGCTAGAGCAGCGGGTTGCGGAGTACCTGGGAAAGGAAGCCGCAATTTACGTTCCGTCCGGGTGCATGGCA